>NZ_ASSB01000330.1:0-69510 GCF_000520755.1 Paenibacillus sp. 1-18 | reverse complement strand
GGCGGGCGTACAAATCATCATCCACGAGCCGTTCCCTTTCCAGTCGCGCCAACACTTCTTCTATAACAGCCTGATTCAGTTCCTTTTGCACCAATCGCTGTGCAATTTCCTGACGTGTACGCGGCTTTCGCCCCAAATAGTGGAGCGCATATACGTAACCCTGCTGCTTTTCATCTGCTAGAACAATATCTTCCAATTCTTTTTTGTCGAATGACGTTCCTTTAAACATATTGTACTTGATCATTACATCTTCCAACACGGACAGTGAATACGGGCCGAAATGAATAATATATCTTCCCCGTATGCGCCCCTGTCCCTGCTCCACCTTGGTAATCATCAATCCTTCGTTATCCGGAAAATGAGAAATACCTTGCTGTTCATTTTCCTCCGAGCTATATTCATCTTCATTCTGCAATTGCAATGTGCTTCCCTCACTTTGAAATTCACGAAGGCAAGCTGAGAGCGCTTGCCACGCAAAAGTTAGATTCCACTGACAGAACAGGCCGCGTTCGATGCAAAAATGCCCTGCACAACTGTGCAGGGCATCAGAATTATGCTATTCAAACGGACTGTGCCATAATCCCCAGGCTCCAGTTCACATGACAGAACAGAAACCAAGATTCAGCCAAGCTTATTCAAGCTCTAGCAATTCCTGCTCTTCTTTAGCTTCCTTCGCCAACTCTTCTTCTGTCGGTGGAGCAACCGTCGTAATTAAATTACTCGCCACCCGAATTTTTTGCTCGATTGTGCTAGCAATGTTCGGATTTTCCTTCAAAAATTGTTTCGCATTCTCACGTCCTTGACCGAGGCGCTCGCCCTCGTAGGAATACCAGGCTCCGCTCTTGTCGACAATGTCATGCTCCGTACCGATGTCGATCAAGCTGCCTTCTTTGGAAATACCCTCACCGTACATAATGTCCACTTCCGCCTGACGGAAAGGAGGGGCAACTTTATTCTTCACGACTTTAATACGTGTGCGGTTACCCACAATGTCGTTCCCCATCTTCAAGCTTTCAATACGGCGGACATCCAAGCGTACTGTTGAGTAAAACTTCAATGCACGTCCACCTGGTGTGGTTTCAGGGTTACCGAACATAACGCCTACTTTTTCACGCAGCTGGTTAATAAAGATAGCAATGGTTTTCGATTTATTAATGGCTCCAGACAGCTTACGCAATGCCTGCGACATCAAGCGTGCTTGAAGACCGACGTGGGAATCTCCCATTTCGCCTTCAATCTCTGCCTTCGGCACAAGTGCCGCTACAGAGTCAATGACGATAATGTCTACTGCTCCACTACGTACAAGAGCTTCGGCAATCTCCAGCGCCTGTTCTCCTGTATCTGGTTGTGAGAGTAACAGTTCATCAATATTGACACCCAGCTTGCTCGCATACGACGGATCAAGCGCATGCTCGGCATCGATAAAGGCGGCTTGTCCGCCTGTTTTTTGCACCTCTGCGATAGCATGAAGAGCTACTGTCGTTTTACCGGATGATTCCGGTCCATAAACTTCAATAATCCGGCCTCTTGGAAAGCCGCCCGTTCCTAACGCAATATCCAAAGCAATTGAACCACTGGGGATCGTTTCCACTTGCATGTGAGTGGACTCACCCAACTTCATAATGGAACCTTTACCGAATTGCTTTTCTATTTGACGGAGCGCCATATCCAGCGCAGCACGACGATCTGACAATAAACTCACATCCTTCATTGTTTGTACTTTAATAATACCTTGTTTTGACACGCTTGCCAAGCATTTTTTCGAACATACATTCGTTTTTTTGCTCAGCCGGTTCTCTACTATAATTGCATCCGTCTCTTAAAATAAAAAAAGAACCGCAGGCAAAAAGCTTTGCAACGGTTCTTCCGATACTATAATTATATCATGAATAGTCTATCAAAAACAACTCTACGATTCGCCATTTCTACATCATTAGGAGAGCTTCTCGTTCTCCACCAATCTTCGCCACAATCTGTACAGGATTGCTTTGACAGATCGCAGACGAATTGTTTCACGGTTTCCGCTGAGATTCAGCTCATATACTTCCGTTTCCTTGTCCCGTTCAGCAATGCTGATATATACCAAGCCCACAGGCTTTCGTTCGGAAAATCCGGGTCCGGCTACACCTGTGACTGAAAGTCCGAAATCGCTGTCCATGACCATTCTTGCCTGTTCTGCAAGCACAAGGGCCACTTCCTTGCTCACTGCGCCGGGCGCATGATCCCCTTCCAAATAATCATAAGGAACGTTAAGCAGCTTCATCTTCATTTCATTGGAATAACACACGATGCCACCTTGAAACATTACAGAGCTGCCCGGTATGGAAGTAATGTGTTCCATCAGCATCCCGCCTGTACAGCTTTCCGCAGCACTAACCGTTAGCCCGCGTTTGGACATCAGATCCACGATGACCTTCTCCAGCGTGACATCCTCGCTTGCATACATGTGTTCGGAAAGACGTTGTTGAATCTCTGCTTCCGCAACTGTCAGCTTGATTAATGCTTCGCTTTCACTAGCAGCCTTGGTGGATATGCGGATCGTGACTTCCCCTTCCTTGGCATAAGGAGCAATCGTCGGGTCCGTCTGAGATTGAATCAGATCTAGAAGCCGGGTTTCCAGCGCGGACTCACCAATCCCTGCAAATTTTAGCATTTTCGAATAAATCGGCATTTCCTTACCGCTTAATGCCTGCTGAAGCAGCCAAGGCTTCGCTTGATTTTCAAACATCGGTTTAAGTTCCTTAGGAGGCCCAGGTAAAATTACATAGAATTTACCATCTTGTGCAATTGCGTCTCCTATAGCCAATCCTGTCTCATTTTCAAGCGGAGTAGCCCCTTCAATAGAAAGCGCCTGCCGGCGGTTGTTCTCGGTCATTTCTACCCCACGGTTGCGGAAAAACTGTTCGAGCTTGTCCATGGCAAGACGATCTATGTGCAATTTTCGTCCGAGTACAGCAGCTATCGCATCTTTGGTCAAATCATCCTGAGTTGGTCCCAAACCACCGGAAAACAAAATAATATCTGCACGCTTCTGAGCCAGCCGTACCGCTTCCTGAAGCCGATCCATGTTATCGCCAACTACAGTCTGAAAATATACATCAATTCCGATTGCGGCCAACTCTTGGGACAGATATTGAGCATTTGTGTTCACGATTTGTCCAAGCAATAATTCTGTTCCTACTGCGATGATTTCAGCTTTCATTATCATTTTCCTCCTGTACTGCAAATGTTGTGGGAATTATGTAAAGAAACAGCAATAAGTATGGTCCCTATTGCTGCTTCCATTAAAATGTATCCTGTTAAACTTTGGAGGAACTCAGCAAATGAATATTCTTCACAAAGTAATCTATACCCGAATAAATGGTAACTAACGCAGCCGCCCACATCGCTATTAAATCAAACGGAATACCCAGAAAAACAAACGGGAAATTATTAATGAGCAGCGCTACAATAGCAACAATCTGAATGATCGTCTTTAATTTGCCCCAATTGCTTGCAGCGACCACTGAACCGTCCAGCAAGGCAATCTGACGCAGACCCGTAACCGCGAACTCACGGCTAACAATCACAACAACAATCCACGAATCAATCTTGCCCATTTCTACCAAAGAAACCAAAATGGCGGTTACCAAAAGCTTATCAGCAAGGGGGTCCAACAGCTTGCCCAAATTGGTGACCATGTTATTTTTACGTGCCAAGTATCCGTCAAGACCATCCGTGCTGGCTGCTATGAGGAAAATGATAGCCGCAATCAGCTGATTGTACGGCAACTTAAAAGCTCCGATCTCAATCGGCGGCGGATAAAAATCAAAATCCACCAGCAAAGCCAGCATCATCACCGGAATTAGGCAAATCCGCGTAATTGTAATTCTGTTGGGTAAATTCACAACACACTCTCCCCTGATTATCGTACTTGATTACAAATGGCAGTTTTCGGATTGAATTCAATCCTATGTAAATCGCTTCCGACAAGCGCTGTACACCTGAATTGTCTGCATTTTCGTTACAAGTATAATATGGTGCAAAACGCATGTCAAAATAACCTGCCTCACATCAAGCAACGTTTTTTCCTACACAAAGCCTGAGGGAAACGGCTTTATTTCATGTTCGTAAATTGGAGCTCCAATGGCAAATCAGCTTTACGCAGCAATTGAATGATCGCCTGTAAATCATCCCTGCTTTTTCCGGTCACGCGAATTTGATCACCTTGAATCTGACTTTTCACTTTTAGCTTGGAATCCCGAATCAGAATGTTAATTTTTTTGGCATTATCCTGGTCAATCCCTTGCTTGAGCGTAAGACGTTGGCGCACTGAACCTAAAGAAGCTGGTTCCAACTTGCCAAACTCCACATTTTTAAGAGACAATCCCCGCTTGACCATTTTAGATTGTAAAATATCAATCACCGCATTCAGCTTGTATTCGTCTTCCGATGCAATCGTAAGAGCTTCTTTCTCAAGCTTTAGGCTACTTTTACTCCCCTTGAAATCAAACCGTGTTTCAATTTCACGCTCCGTCTGATGAACGGCATTCGTTAACTCCTGCATATCCATTTTGGAGACGATATCAAATGAATTTTCTGAAGCCATCGTTTCACTTCCCTTTCCACAACAAAGTTCAATATCTAATTATAGGCTAGTCATTTGCAAAAATCCAATAATCCGCTCACTAAAAAGGCGCTCTTGCCAGTTTCACTGACAAAAGCGCCTTTATTTCATTTCACGATTCCAAATGTCTAATAGTGGACGCGGGTTGGAGTTCGGAACATATCCAAAACTCCAAGCACAATGTGAGCAAGGCCAAAGCCCAGTATGCCATAGCCCCAAGCACTCGGTGTCAGATAATAGCCAAGCAAGCTTACAATTATCCCCAGTCCGGTCACAATCCAGCTGACGGTCATAACGTATACACCTCACTTTGCGGAAATAAAATGACTGGCATCCCAAGAATTACAGTCATTAGTATTTACTCGCACGAAGATGTTTATTCGCCGTTCGTAGTTGTAGAGTCTGCACTGCTTTGCGCAGAATCCGTATTACTGCCTGTCGTCGAATCTGTAGGTGAACCCGTCACCCCGGCACTTGTTCCGGTAGAAGAAGGTTCTCCCTGCTGTATCAGTACACGAGTAGTCGATTTGTTATCGGTTATCGGCTGGCCAGCTACAGAAATGTCTGTGGCAGAAGAACGTCCTGATTTGATATATAAACCTTCGGGACCAATATCAAAAGACATGGCATCCCCGCTTTTAGTCATACCATAGCTCAGCTTTTCACCACGGGAGTTTTGTCCCTTGTACACCTCAAGCCAGCTTTCGCCCGTTGCTTTAATATCAACCTTGACCGTGGCCCCAGTCGCACTAGAGACCTTGAAAATCGTCGTTTTGCCTTGCTTGCCGTCCTGTGCCACAGTTACACCTTGTTGTGGCGCAGTCGTATTTGGCTGCTGGCTGTTGTCAGGTGAGGTTCCATTGGGATTATCAGTTACCGTACCACCTGGCTGAGTCTGTCCTGTCTGTCCTGTATCAGAGGTTTTCCCGCCACCACCGTTAGGAGCCGTCGTTTGGTTATTCGGTTGAGCTGGTGTTGTGTCCTGCGGTTGCGTCGTAGTTCCACCCTTCGTAGTATCAGGAGTAGACGAACTTGGTGTTGTGATCGGTGTTGTGTTTTCTGCTGTTTTTGGAGCTGTATGATTGTTGCTTACCCAATAAGCATAAATAACCCCACCAATAAGAACTAGAAAAAGCCACATTAACGCGGTAGGCAACCACTTAAGATTCCCAATTGTAGCGGGACGGCTAGAGCGTTTCTGTGTAACAGGCTCCATGACCGCTTCCGGTTCTGGTTCAGGTACATTGCTTTGATGTCCTTCCAAAATCTCATCGGGATTTAAACCGACCGTTTCGGCGTACGTTTTAATAAAAGCTTTGACATAAAAGCTTCCCGGCAGCACTTTGTAATCGCCCGTCTCAATGGCTTCCAGATAACGTTTGCGTATCTTCGTCATTTCCTGAACATCGTCAAGGCTCAATCCTTTTTGCAGCCGGGCCTCCTTTAATTGCTGACCCAGTTCTGACATGTCATCATCTCCTTGTATAATTACGCTTTTTTTTAAAGCTCTTCTGTATAACTGGCTGTAAAGGTATCATAGATAATTTCTTCAGCCGGATTATTGCGGAGTTCAATAATGAAATTAAAATCGTCAAAGCTGTATCCCGATTCACGCACAAATACGTCAGGATGCTCAATTACTTTAGTGCTTGGCATGCTCATAATTTCCTGAAGCAGGTGATAATGTCTTTCATTTGATCGAATCGTACTCACAATCCCGTCAATAATAAATACGTTGTTCGGGTTCATTTCCTCTTCGGAAAGCTGACTACGCACTGTCTGACGCAGAAGCGTCGAGGATACAAAAGTCCAGCGCTTCATGGCGCATACACTACTGGCAATTATAGATTCCGTTTTACCTACACGCGGCATTCCACGAAGGCCAATGACCTGATTGCCGTCCCTCTTTAATACTTCACCCAAAAAATCGACCAGCAACCCAAGCTCATCGCGAGTAAAGCGAAATGTTTTACGATCATCCGAGTCCCGGTCAATGTAACGACCATGTCTTACTGCCAATATATCGACCAGTCTCGGAGCACGCAAGGCCGTGACTGTAATGTTGCTGGCCTTTTTCAACGTGTCTCCGAGAATGCGTATTTTCTCATCATCGTCCGTTTCCAGTAACATTCCCCGTCTTTCGCCTTCAACACCATTGATCGTCAGTATATTAACCCCCAGAATACCAAGCATGGAAGCAATGTCCCCTAGCAGTCCGGGTCGATTTTTATGTATCTTGTACTCCATGTACCACTGTTTCGTTTCCTCCGTCACGTTAGCACCTCATTCAGATTCAAACCATCAAAAATTCCAATCAAAGCATTATTGTATCATAAAATAACATCATTCGACAAAACCAATTATTGAGACCTGAAAGGTATCCATTAAGTTGTATGCTTCAATCACGTTTATGATATATAAATTACAATGGAATTACAAGAACAGGTCTGTAACCATTACAGAAAAGCCCCCCAAAAGGGAGCTTTTCATGTGGATTCCTGCTTTATGCGTTGCTTTTGGCTAATTTGACCATTAACCGGGCGATGGTGTGACGCTCATTTTCATCGGCAACTTCCCACAGTTCTTTCAGTGCGCGGTTGGAATGGTTGGCTGGATCGACCTTTTCATCCAGAAAGTCACCAATTTCATAAGCAAGCTCTGCAATGGTATCCTGACTGATTCCCAGCTTCTCCGCTTGCTCTACACGCTGACCGAGGAACTTTTTCCAAACATCAAAATCCTTTACGACTGTTGACATGCTTAAATCCTCCTTAGATGATTCAGATTTAAAATCAACAGTTGTAATATTCTCTTCTCAGACGCTTACTATACTGGTGGATTCCTCCAAGCGCTGTTTTCCTTAAGTCACCCATCCTCCATTAGGACTTATGACCTGACCATTTATATAACCTGACTCAGGAAGTGCGAGAAAATATACCAGGGACGAAATTTCATCAGGTCGAGCCAATCGCCCGGCAGGAATTTCTTCTTCCAAACTGGTAATTTCCCCCTCATCCAAATGATCCAGCATCGGGGTATCCACTGCACCCGGAGCTACAGCATTTACTGTTACCCCGGAAGGTGCAACCTCTTGAGCCAACGCTTTCGTGAAAGCGTTAATGCCTCCTTTGGTGGTGGAGTACAGCACTTCGCACGAAGCACCACATATTCCCCACACGGATGACACATTTACAATGCGGCCATATCGTTGAGAAATCATATGGGGCATAAAAGCCTGCGAGCACAAAAAGGTTCCCTTAACGTTGACGGCCATCACTTCGTCCCATTCCGCTTCCGACACATCCGATAGCAGTCCATAATGAGATAATCCAGCATTATTTACCAGAATATCCGGCTTCATTCCGTGATTTTCAAGCTTTTCCCGCATACGTTCGATCTGCTCCTTGCTGCGCAAATCAGCCGACACGGTCATTACCTTGCCCGAATAAACCATACAACGACGGGCAACTTCGTTCGCTTTTTCATGGGACTTCATGTAGTGAATGACCACATTCATCCCTACCGAGGCAAAACGCTCGGCAATAGCCGCCCCAATTCCCCCACTCGCTCCTGTAATCAGCACGGTCGTATCGCCTATGGCTTTTAATGCTCCGTTCTTGATGGTCATCGGTTTCCTCTCCCTAGACATTACGGACTCACCACCAGAGATATTGCCATTTGATCCCACTGGATATGATTTTTGAGACGGCGATTTACATCCTCAAGTGTAATGCTTTCATAGATCGGAAGCAGCTGAAAAAAATCACTCCCCCGAAAACGATGCCTTGTAAATTCGTGCGCGATATTTTCGGGTGAGTTGAGTGTACGCAAATAACCACCGATTTTCTTTTTGCGTGCCCGTTCAAAATGCTCTGCAACGAAGCCTTGCTTCTGGATGGACTCCACCTCTTCACGTATTCGCGCCAGCAACCGATCAGGATCTTTGGTATCCCCGCCGATTGCAGAGAAAGCATACTGAGTCGTACAGTTATATTCATGACCAAAACTGTCCGAAATCAAATCCTCATCGTAAAGCTTTTGATACAGCTCTGTACTGGAACCGAAAAGGAGATCAAGCATCAGCTTGGTTTCCAAATCATCACGCAGCAACTCTTCACCCGTCAGACCAACCTTGGCTTCCTTGAATCCGAACAGCAGCTTCGGCAGAGAAACCGCCAGCTTCACCTCACGGCGCGGTTCTGCAACTGTGGTAGGTTCCTCATCAAAAATCCGCTCGATTTCTCCTTGCGGCTTATAGTCCTTTTTCGCCTGATTGTTACGCACCAGCTCTATCACTTCCGCCGGGTCCACCCCGCCGACCACAAAAAGAATCATATTGCTTGGGTGATAAAAAGCTTCATAGCAGCTATACAGCGTTTCCTTTGTGATCGTGCTGATGGATTCAACAGTACCCGCAATGTCAATATGCACCGGATGAACTTTGTATAATGCTTCAATCAGACCAAAGTAGCTCCGCCAGTCCGGATTATCCCCATACATATTGATTTCTTGACCAATAATGCCTTTTTCTTTCTCTACATTTTCATCTGTAAAGTAAGGATGCTGGACAAAATTGACCAGCGTGGTCAAGTTCTCCTGAATACGCTCGGTTGCGGAAAAAAGATATACGGTCTGATCAAAGCTCGTAAATGCGTTAGCCGATGCCCCATTGGAAGAAAAGGTAGCAAAAATATCGCCCTCAGGCTCTTCAAACATTTTATGCTCCAAAAAATGTGCGATGCCATCTGGCACCTTGATCGGCTGTTGACCTTCCACACGAAAATGATTATCAACTGAACCGTATTTTGTCGCAAAAGTAGCATAGGTCTTCTGAAAACCTGGTTTGGGCAACACATAGACGTGTAAGCCGTTATCCATTACTTCATAGTACAGCGTTTCCTGCAAATGCTCATAAGGTATGTGCTCCACCCGTTATTCCCCCTTCTGGTCTCTCAAAAAATAAATAGTGTCCAGTCGGAACGTCCGGGCGGCATCCTGAACATCCTGCACCTTGACAGCCTCCACCTGGCTCAGCAGCTCATCTACCGTCCGCTCTTTACCGGAAAGCTGTCTGTTAAAATCATAGGCAATCATTTCAAAAGCGGAGTCCTGCATTTCCTTGAGCAAGTTGCGAATCATCGCCTGCGTTTGAGTCATTTCCAGCTCGGTAATCGCTCCATTTTGCGCATCTTCCAATTGCTTGCGAATAATCGTAACCGCTTTTTCATAATTAGGAATTTCAATTCCGGACTGAATCGTGCCAATGCCTTTATGACCATCGTAACGCGAAGAGGCATAGTAGGCCAAGCTTTCCTTCTCCCGCACGTTGACGAACAGCTTTGAATGCGGATACCCGCCCAAAATTCCATTGTACATCAGAGCAGAAGCATAACGATCATCACCATACGTAATCGGGGTACGTAAACCCATGTTGAGCTTGCCCTGATTCACATCAAGACGCTCTACCACTGTTTGAATATCGCGCTCCACCGACTTGGGCTGTTCGGGAGCATACCCTGTTTCCGCTGAACGGTTTAACTGAAAATACCGATCAACATACTTCTCAACTTCATCCAGCGTTGTATCTCCTACAACGTATAAATCCATGCTGGCATGATTTAGCCATTCTCCGTAAGCCTGATACAAGCCCTGTGCATCTATATGTTCGAGATCGGATCGCTGACCGAGAGGGTACAGACGATAAGGCTCATCTTTACACATTTCCTCCAAGCAGCGTTCTGCGGCATAACGCATTTTATCGTTAACTATAGATTCCAGCTTCTTCCGAACATTTTCTCGTTCCTGCTGAACATATCCAGTTTGAAAAGCGCCATTTTCCAGGGCTGGCTTTGTTAATACTTCTCCGAGAAAAGCAAACGAACGATCCAGCAAGCTGTCCGAGCTGTTTACAAAGCTGTCATTAATCGTATCCATACGAAATTGTACGATCTGATAGTCACCGCGCTTATAAACATCAAATCCAAAGCCCGCGCCATACAATTGTTCTAATTGCTCTCTGAATTGTGTAGTCTGCGGATATGATTCTGTACCCCGGCGCAGTACGAATGGTGTCAGTCCCACTCGGGTTACAGTTTCCTCTCGGAGTGGAGTACCTACATACAACGATATGGCAAACGTCTTAAAGCGTTTGGTCGGCAGTACATGAATCCTTAATTGTCTGCGCGTGCCACGCTCGAAACCTGTTTTGTTCAAGTCCAAAACTCCTTTGTGGCGTCAATTTCGTCTAGCCTTTTATTAGCATGAGCCGCTATGAACCATTTTCCTGTAAAGAGGTAAAGTGTGCCAATCTTTATTCTAACCATGCAAAAGCCAAGAAGCAACCGGAGACAAGCTTCCGGCTGCTTCGGCGGTTTACATGCAAAAAATATGCTCACCAATCGTCTTCACCTGCGGACGGCTCCAAATCCATTTGGAGGTGGCTGTTTTCGGATTAAAATAATAGAGGCAGCCTCCGCTTGGGTCCCAGCCGTTCAGTGCCTGGCGTACTGCCTTCTGCGCAGTTTCATTCGGCGTGAGCCAGATTTGGCCATCAGCTACAGCTGTAAAGGCTCCCGGTTGGAAAATCACCCCAGATGGTGTGTTTGGAAAACTAGGGGATTTGACCCGGTTCAAAATAACTGCCGCTACGGCCACTTGACCTTCAAACGGCTCGCCACGGGATTCACCATAGACCGCATTGGCCATGATTTTAAGATCATTTTCAGATAGTCCCATCGTGTTGGCCGAGCCCATCGTTTCATCATTTTGATCATTATTAGCCGTCGTCTGACCCTTTGCAGAGCCTTGGTTGCTACGGTGCAAAGGAGTTTCTGTTGGCTTCCAATTCGGAGTTGCGTTCACCAGCTTCAATTTTGTTTTCGCTCCGACCACTCCATCTGGAGTCATACCAAATTCCTTTTGGAAACCTTTGACAGCCTTTAATGTACTGCTACCGAAATGGCTGTCCACTTGAGCGCCGAAAAAGCCCAGGAGCTTCAATCGTGATTGCAACTCATATACATCCTGACCGTAAGAACCAAAATTGATCGCTTCTGAGCTAAATGTCGGCTGAGAAGGCTGGGCCGCTTGTACTTTCTGTTGTGCGTGCTGCTGTACAGATTCATTTTTTAAAAGCCCTGTGTACGTAATAGCCGAGGCTACGAGAATACCCGTGCAAATCCAGACCATTGTCTTTTTCATATGCTGTGATCTACCTTTCTTTTGTGGGATTAACAGGATGGCTACGTTTATTATGACAAGCTCCGCTTGAAGCTATTCACCCTTTTAATCTTCTTTCAACAAGCAGCCGCAACACCTGAAAAAACAGCACAAAAAAACGCTGTCTGTACGGATGAAGTTGCCACATTGAAGCAACCACCCAAGCGTACAAACAGCGATTTAATGTTGTTCTGGATAAAAGCGAATAATCAGGAGCTAACTTTATTTTGCTGATATTGCTCTATTGAGATTAATACCTCCCGTGGCTTGCTGCCCTCGTAAGGGCCAATTACTCCGCGAGCCTCCATAGAGTCAATCAGTCGTGCAGCACGTGTATAACCGATTCTCATCCGGCGCTGAAGAAGAGATACAGAGGCCTGCTTAGCTTCCAAAATGATGTTGACGGCTTGATCATACAGCTCATCCAGCATTTCATCTGCATCAGCCGATACCTCCCCCACCTCCGGCACCAGCGTTTCATCATACTGCGCTTCACCCTGTTCACGCACGTAGTTAACGATGTTCTCCACTTCCTGATCACTCATGAACGCCCCCTGAACGCGAACCGGCTTGGAGGCTCCCATCGGCATGAACAGCATATCACCACGTCCAAGCAGCTTCTCGGCTCCGCCCATGTCCAGTATGGTACGGGAATCCACCTGCGAAGAAACACCGAAGGCAATACGTGAAGGAATATTGGCTTTAATAACTCCGGTGATCACGTCAACCGAAGGTCTCTGCGTTGCAATGATAAGATGAATGCCTGCGGCACGCGCCATTTGGGCAAGCCGGGCAATCGCATCCTCCACATCTCCGGCAGCTACCATCATCAGATCCGCCAGCTCGTCGACAATAACGACAATGTAAGGCAAAAATGCAGCCGGATTATCTTTCATCAGATTGTTATAGCCTTCTATATTACGTGTTCCTGATTTGGAAAATAACTCGTAGCGCTTTTCCATTTCAACTACGATTTTTTTCAAAGCAAGTGAGGCACGCTTCGGATCAGTCACGACTGGAGCCAACAAATGCGGAATTCCGTTGTACACGTTCAACTCCACCATTTTAGGATCGACCATCAAGAATTTGACCTCATCTGGCTTTGCTTTGTACAAGATACTTGTGATAATCCCATTAATACACACTGATTTACCCGAGCCTGTTGCTCCGGCTACAAGCAAATGGGGCATCTTGGCTAAATTACCGACAATCGTCTGACCTGCAATATCACGTCCGAATGCAATAGATAAATTGGAAGCTGATTCCTGGAAAACGGTCGTCTCCATTACCTCACGCATCGTTACGATGGAAACTTCATTATTCGGAACCTCAATTCCGATAGCAGATTTGCCAGGAATCGGAGCCTCCATACGGATATCTTTTGCAGCAAGCGCAAGCGCAATATCATCCGTCAGGCTCACAATCCGGCTGACCTTCACACCAATGTCCGGCTGAATTTCATAACGTGTTACGGCAGGTCCACGGACAACCTCCAGTACCTTCGCCCGCACACCGAAGCTTTCCAGCGTTGCCTCCAGCTTGCGTGCCGTCTGCATGTAATCCTTCTGCCCCATACCTTTGCCCGTATTTTGCGGTTTGGCCAGCAAACGAAACGATGGAAGCTTATACGGTTTAGGCGGCGGTGGAGCAGGCATAGCTGTATCGACACCTTCAGTCTCTACACCAGTTAGTCCGGTCGCAGTCGTCTGAGCTTGTCCTTCAATACCTCCCGTTGGACTCTGAGCCGCTGGTGCATCATCCATATCTGTGTTCACAGCAGCATCCGTGAAGTTATCATCCAGCCGCTCATCATAGACAGAATCCGACTGCTCTGCCCCTGCCAAAGACTCCTCAGATTCAGCTGCTGATCTTCTTTCCTCATGCTTCACCTGTTCAAAGAAATCCCGAATAATCGGTGACCTTTTTACCGGAGTTGAAGCTTCCTCCTCAGCATGCTCGACCATATCAGGCCGCTCTTCCCCATGACCTGCGTTTCTCCAATGGGGTTGTGCAACCTCAGCTTCATATGGAGGCTCATGATCATCCTCATTCATGTGGACGGAATGCTCTTCCTTGTCAGCTTTATCTGATTTTTTAAGACCAAACAACTGAAAGAAAATCGGCTGCTTGCCTGCCGGAGGCTGCATTTCTTCAAAGTCATCATCCATATCCTCCTCATAAGCAGGAATGGGCTCGGACTTAACTTTTCTATTGCTTCTGCCAGATGCCGAAAGTGGAGTAGCTTTACCATTCCACTTTTTTCGTATGATCCCCCCTGCTGCCAGTAGCTTGGTTCGTACAATCCGTACCAAATCCACATAAGACAGCTGGGTCAAGAGCATGAAGCAAATAACAAACATTACAATCATAATCAGCTTGGCTCCTGTAAGACCGAACAGCCACAACAGAACGGTAAGCTGCAATGCGCCGACATACCCACCGCTAATATCCTTGTTCAGCATGGAGGTATGACCTTGCTTGTCAGGCGACAGCAACTGCTCACGCATATCTATATGTATTTGGCTCATCACTCCGCCCGGCTGAAGCGCGTTAATCGGCCCCAAACGCTGCTCCATGGATGATATAGAACTCATAAGTGTAAAGGCAAATACCAGTAACAGCAATCCCGTTTTACGGGAGTTCCACTGGTTCGGCCATTTACGGTGAATCATCACCATCAGACCGTAATAAATGCCAATCAGAGGGATAACAAAATAGAATTTTCCCAGTACAAGCCCGAACATCTTGGATAGCGACCGACCAACCGCCGCTTCACCCGATAGCGCAATGACCGCCAATGTAATCAGCACAATGCCGTAAATTTCAAATTTTAGTACTCCGCCAAACACTGCTTTCTTTTTCTTTTTTCTTCTTCTGGACATACAAGGTCACCCCCCAGAAGAATATTATACCACGTCACTCGGTATCCGCACATATGTTCTTTTTCAACAATACACGACCTATTTTTGTGTTATTCGACACCTTCTACGACCACTCGATGACTTTCCCTGGCTCATAACGCGGATTCAGGTAGGCTTCCAGTGGACAGTCCAACAATCGGACAATGACTCCTCGGCGACTTTCGAGAGGCTGCACCTGCATAAGCAAACCATCCACCCGAACCTCAGCAACCCCCTCTGGCTCCTTCCACATACCTTCCCACACCATTTCCATTGGCATCACAGTATATAAGGTCATTGGGGCATCCCCCCATTATGCTCACCTGAAAGTGTCCCTGTAGGGCTACCCGTAGCATTGGGTGAAAAAGAAGCAAATGGGGCCTGCTGCTGAGTCCCTGGCATCCCGTTTTGCTGGCGTCGTGTTTCAATGATGGTGTTCAACTGTTTCAGTGCCTCTCCGATGCCACCAACCGCATCCATCAATCCATATTTTACTGCATCAGCTCCACCAACTGCTGTACCAATATCGCGGTTTAATTCCCCGGTTTTGAACATCAGTTCCTTGAACTTCTCTTCCGTGATACGGGAATGGGAAACGACGAAACGCACGACACGCTCCTGCATTTTCTCCATATACTCAAACGTTTGCGGTACTCCGATGACCAGTCCGCTCATACGAATGGGGTGAATGGTCATTGTCGCACTCTCGGCAATATAGGAATAGGTAGATGATACGGCAATCGGCACACCGATACTATGCCCTCCGCCAATGACGATGGTCACCGTTGGTTTACTCATGGAAGCGATCATTTCAGCAATAGCCAGCCCTGCCTCTACATCACCACCAACTGTGTTGAGCAATATCATTAAGCCTTCGATCCGTTGATTTTGCTCTGCCGCGACCAGTTGAGGAATGATATGCTCATATTTTGTCGTTTTGTTTTGAGGCGGTAAAATGAGATGTCCTTCAATTTGGCCGATAATCGTCATGCAAAAAATATTGGATTCACTTCCAGGCATGGAGGTTTGTCCCAACTGCTGTAAGGCCTCCATTGCAGGTAAAGCAGGTCTTTGCCCAACTTCAGGTTGATCCGGCGCTTCCGTTTCCTCGTTGCCAGATGATAAGTTGCTGTATTGTTCCATATTGGGTGATCTTCCTTTCGCTTTACGCATCTATGTGACCCGTATTCACCCTATAGTATGGGATGAAAATGGAATATTTTATACCCACTCCCATACGTTCGACTCAGCTAAAAAAGCCAAAAAAGCCTCTCAACCCGCGGAAACCGTCCAATATTTCCTGCGGGAGAGAGGCGACTGTGTGCCTGTGACTTAAGTTTTTAATTCAGGTTTTCCAACAAATTTCAATTGACTCACACTTCCATTATAATTGGCAGGATCATCGGTCTGCGACGAGTTTGCTCGTACAAGAAGCGACCCAGTGCATCCTTGACATTTGTCTTGAGGGAAGCCCATTCATTTACATTTTCACTCATGAGTTTATGCAATGTACTTGAGACAATACGATTGGCTTCATCCAACAAGCCTTCCGATTCACGAACATATACGAAACCACGGGAAATGATATCCGGGCCCGATTTAATCGTGCCATCTTGCTTGCTCAGCGTTACAACAACAACCAGAATACCGTCCTGTGAGAGCAATTTACGGTCACGCAATACGATATTTCCTACATCCCCTACACCCAGTCCGTCGATTAGGACGTTGCCTGCTGTAACTTTACCAGCTCTGCGTGCCCCGCCGTTCTGAATTTCAATGACTTCACCTATATCTGTGATGAAGATATTTTCAGGCTCTACACCTACTCCTTCAGCAAGAAGAGCATGACGGCGTTGCATCCTAAACTCACCGTGAATTGGCAGGAAGAATTTAGGTTTCATCAGGTTCAACATCAGCTTGAGTTCTTCCTGGCTTCCGTGCCCGGATACGTGGATCCCCGGATTAGCTGCGCTGTAATATACATTGGCACCTAAACGGAACAATTCGTCAATCGTGCGACCCACATATTTTTCATTACCAGGTACCGGAGTAGCTGCAATAATAACCGAATCTCCCGGAAGGATATCTACTTTACGATGTGTAGAACGAGCCATTCTTGTCAAAGCGGACATTGGCTCGCCCTGACTGCCTGTGCAGAGAATAACTACGCGATCTGCCGACATTTTGCCAACTTCTTCAGGCTCGATCAGCATTCCATCTGGAATTTCCAAATAGCCCAGATCAGAAGCAATTCCTACAACATTAACCATGCTGCGACCGATAACCGTCACTTTGCGTCCTGTCGCTTCCGCAGCATTAATAACCTGCTGAATACGGTGAACGTTGGAAGCAAAAGTTGCTACAACCACACGCTGTCTCGACTTACGGAAAATATCTTCCAGCACGATGCCAACGCTCTTTTCCGAAGGTGTAAAGCCCGGTTTCTCAGCATTGGTACTATCTGACAAAAGAGCCAGTACGCCACGTGCACCGATTTCAGCCATACGCTGTAAGTCTGCATATTGTCCGTTAACCGGAGTATGATCAAACTTGAAGTCGCCTGTATGAACAACAGCACCTTCAGGAGTATCAATGCATACACCTACAGAATCCGGAATACTATGGTTTGTTTTGAAGAATGTGGCCTTCAGCGTGGAACCCAGCTTGATTTCGGAATCAGCATTGATCAAAATACGTTTGGTTTCGCCAAGCAGATTCGCTTCCTTCAGCTTGTTCTCCACCAATCCCAGCGTCAATTTGGTACCGTATACCGGTACATTCAAATGTTTCAGCACGTAAGGCAAACCGCCGATATGGTCCTCGTGACCATGAGTCAGCACAATGCCTCTTACTTTGTCGCGGTTCTCTGTAAGGTAGGAAATATCAGGAATAACGATATCAATGCCAAGCATGTCCTCTTCCGGGAATTTCAGACCGGAATCCACCACGACAATGTCATTGCCGTATTGAACGACATACATATTTTTCCCGATTTCTCCGACGCCGCCCAAAGCGAAAATCATCAATTTATCGTTGTTTGTTTTTTTAGACAAATGAATCTAAACCTCCTATGGTAGTTGGACGTCGTACCTTGATTTGTTTATTTAATTTTCAAAAAAATACCGCACCCAGTCACTTGACCCCATTATACATGATTAAAATACGAAAAAACAAGTCATCCTGTCTGTTACGTTAGGTTTGCCATCGCTGTTTAAAAGCATTAGTCCAGTCCATTTATCTAGACAGATGGTTAAAAGCACGACAAAAAGGGCGCTCCATAAGAACGCCCTTCATGCCGAAGGATCTTCAGGCTATAAATTCTCTCGGTTTTGCTGATAGGATTACCTCTGACAATATACTCCTACTATGAGTCAACTCTCACTGCGGGATTTTTAATTATCGAGTAAATAACTTCTTAATAAACTCCGCTTCCTCCTCGGTAGGAGGAAGAAGCGGCAGCCGAACCGAACCTACCTTAACATCCCGCAATTCCAATGCGTATTTTACAGCGACTGGATTAGGCAGAGGATGAGGACAGCCAAACAAGCCTTTGAAAACCGGAAACAACTGCTGATGCAACTTTGTTGCCTCCTGCGCACGCCCTTCAACAAGTGCTTCGATCATCTGCTTCATTTCTGCGCCTACCACGTGGCTGGCTACGCTGATAATACCGTATGCGCCTACAGCCATAGCGGGTAGTCCAGACGCATCATCACCTGAATAAACTACAAAGCCTTCTGGGGCTGCCGCTGCAATCTGTGTAACCTGCGCGAGTGATGCGCATTCTTTGGTGCCCACAATGTTCGGGATTTGTGCAAGACGCAACGTCGTTTCAGTTGTCAGACTCGCTGCGGTGCGACTTGGAACATTATACAATAAAGCTGGAAGGGAAGTAGAGTTCGCTATGCTTTCAAAATGCCGGAACATCCCTTCCTGATTCGGTTTGTTATAATAAGGCACTACCAGAAGCACACCGTCTGCTCCTGCCTGCTCTGCGGCACGGGTCAGGTGTATTGAATGACGTGTATTATTACTTCCAGTTCCGGCAATGATTTTACATCGTCCGGCTGCCTTTTCTACAACAAATGCAAATAGCTTGATTTTTTCATCATCACTCAGAGTAGGGGACTCGCCTGTTGTCCCTGATACGACCAGTGACTCTGAATGTTGTTCTTCTATTAAATAATCAATTAACGAGGACAATGCAGCCCAGTCAATCTCTCCTTGCTGATCAAAAGGTGTCACCATCGCGGTAATCAGTCTGCCGAAGTTCACCATGCTGCCTCCTTTTTTTGCAAGTCCGAGCACGGACATGCGCCTACTGATGGAGTTCGAATTTATTATGCAATGCGCGTACAGCCTGCACCATATCATCTTTTTTTACAAGTACCCAGATGGTCGTGTTGGAATCTGCCGATTGAAGAATCTGTACATCTGAATCTGCTAATGCCTCTACAATCGTCGCCATAATGCCCGGTACCCCGTTGATACCTCCACCTATGACTGAAACTTTAGCACATCCGGCCAGAATCTTAGGCTCTAGACCCAAATTGTTCAATACTTCAACTGCTTTGCTTCCATCCTGATCCGACACAGTATAAACCGCTCCGGATGGAGTGACATTAATAAAATCAACGCTGATTCCGTGCTCAGCCATAGCTTTGAATACCTGCAGCTGCAAATGTTCCAAACCTGGCTTTAATACTACGGTAATTTGAGTGACGTTGCCGACATACGCAATACCGGTCACGAAACGGTCTACGATGTCTGCCTTCACATCCTTGAAGCCTTCAGGGTGTGTAACCAGCGTACCCTCTCCTTCAGAAAAGGTGGACCGAACACGAACCGGAATATTCGCCTGCATAGCGATTTCAACAGCACGTGGATGGATAACCTTTGCTCCCTGATGAGCCATATTACAAATTTCCGTATAGCTAACATGCGAAAGCGGCTTGGCATTTTCTACAATACGCGGATCTGCGGTCAATATGCCGTTTACATCCGTATAAATGTCAACCATATCCGCATGAAGAGCAGCACCTAGCGCAGTGGCTGATGTATCACTGCCACCCCGGCCCAGTGTAGTCATATCACCGTTTGCCGTCTGTCCCTGAAAACCTGTCACAATAACGACCCGGCCCTGATTCAGCTCTTCCACAATTCGATCCGGCTTTATATCCAAAATACGGGCATTGCCGTATTGATCATCCGTAACAAAACCTGCCTGTGCACCAGTCAGCACCGTAGCAGGAATACCTTCCTTCTCCATCAGGCTGCATAATGTAGCAGCAGAAATGATTTCACCACAGCACAGCAGTAAATCCCGTTCGCGCTTCGGAAGACTATCGCCGTTAGACGCCGCCCAATCGAGCAGCGTGTCCGTCGCATAAGGCTCTCCTTTCCTCCCCATGGCCGATACAACAACAACCAGTTGAACATTTTGTTCCAGTTCTCTCTTCACATGTCCCAGCACAAGTTGGCGTGCTTCGGGTGTGGACAGCGAGGTCCCCCCAAATTTTTGAACTAAAATACCCATCATTCTTCCCCCATCTTACTCCCTGCCTTGGGAACGTTACTCCGCATTTGCAGCAATAATTTCCGCGATTTGCACCGCGTTCCATGCCGCTCCCTTGAGCAGATTGTCGGATACAACCCACAAATTTAATCCACGGCTATTGCCCAAATCACGGCGTACACGTCCCACAAATACATCCGGCTTTCCTGCAGCTTCGGATGCCAGCGGATAAAGCTGCGCAGCAGGATCGTCCACCAGCGTTACTCCAGGAGCTGAAGCAAGCAGATTGCGGATTTCTTCTAAATCATAATCTTTTTTAAGCTCTACATAGACAGATTCCGAGTGACCGTATACGACAGGAATACGTACACATGTTGCCGTTACGTCTACGGATTCGTCACCCAGTATTTTTTTCGTTTCACGCACCATTTTCATTTCTTCCAGTGTATAACCGTTGTCCTGGAATTTATCGATTTGCGGGATAGCATTGAAAGCAATTTGATGCTTCACTGGCAATGAACCCACCGGCAACAGATCAGGCTGAACTTCCTCACCATGAAGGATCGCTGCACTTTGACGATTCAATTCATCAATGGCACGACTTCCAGCGCCGGAAACTGCCTGATATGTGGATACAATTATACGAGAAATGCCATACTTATCATATAATGGTTTCAAAGCAGCTACCATCTGAATGGTGGAGCAATTGGGGTTGGCAATGATACCCTGATGCTCGGCAATTTTGTCGCTGTTCACCTCAGGTACTACAAGAGGAGCTGTCG
This sequence comes from Paenibacillus sp. 1-18, assembly GCF_000520755.1. Taxonomy (NCBI): domain Bacteria; kingdom Bacillati; phylum Bacillota; class Bacilli; order Caryophanales; family Paenibacillaceae; genus Paenibacillus; species Paenibacillus sp. 1-18. Next base: position 48,489 of record NZ_ASSB01000330.1, on the reverse strand, counting down.
GTTCCATTCGGAATGCATTCGTATTGTCAATGCAAACTGCCCCGTGACGAACTGCATGTGGTGCCAGTTCCTTACTTACGTCTCCACCTGCACTAAACAAGGCAATGTCGATTCCTTCAAAGCTGTCGGGGGTAGCAATCTCTACTGGAATCTGCTGACCTTTAAAGTTAATTAACGTGCCGGCAGAACGAGGCGAAGAAAGAAATTTGACTTTGTCCACAGGAAAATCTCTTTTTTCCAGCAGATTTACGATTTGTTCTCCTACAGCGCCTGTCGCTCCAACGACAGCTACATTAAACTTTCTATTGCTCATCTGGTGTATCTCCCCTTCTCGACTAAAAAACCATTTTTTTATTCTGAAAGCATCCACCGCCAACAAGAAATTAGACCCGATACATAATCGAATCATCTTCTAGGCGAGGGATGCTCAGCAGTTAACTATAGTACTTCATAGGGTCTTGCGTTCCACAATCATCGGCTGAAGCTGTTTGCCCTGCATTGCTTCGTAAGCAGCCTCCGGAATCAGCTCCATATTAGCCACAAGCGAGTTTGGCTTTTTAAGTGGATTGTCCTGTCCAAACGGCACAAAAAAGATGTTTTTAGCTACGAGTAACTTGGCGATATTGGCAGCATTCAGACCCAGACCATCATTAGTAGATATGGCCAAAAGAAGTGGACCACCATTGCGTAGATGCGCCTTGGCAGCCATTAAAACCGGACTGTCTGTCATCGCATTCGCCAACTTGCTCATCGAATTCCCCGTCAAAGGTGCAATCACCAGCACATCGAGCATTTGGGAGGGCCCCAGTGGTTCAGCCTCCACAATTGTAGAAATGATATCATTCCCTGTTATATCTTTCAACTGTTTTTGCCAACTTTGCGAACTACCAAAGCGAGTATCCGTTGTTAGTACCGTATTGGATATAATGGGAATGACCTTAGCACCCTCATCAACAAAGCGCTGTATAACAGGCATTACCTCTTCAAATGTGCAATGTGAGCCTGTAATGGCATAACCTACTGTTTTCCCTTGCCAACTCATTGTGCATCCCCCCGCTCAGGATTATCTTCCATTAACAACTGCACCAGTGTATTCGCTATAATGGTACCAGCAGTTTTGGGAGCAACAATACCGGGAAGGCCGGGGGCAAGCACAGCCGTAATTCCACGTTTTTCCGCATAACGGAAGTCACATCCGCCCGGGGCGGAGGCAAGATCAATAATCACGGTGCTCAGTGGCAATTTAGACAGGATTTGCGCTGTGATTATCATAGAGGGTATCGTATTAAAAATCAAGTCAACTCCCTGTGTCTCACACGCTAGATCCCTTGTCATAAAAGGGCTCCATCCCATTCCCACCGCTCTCGCCGCTTCCTCTGCCCGCCGTACTCCAACCTTCACCTTGGCTCCCAAGCCCTGCAGTACCCTTGCCATGGTAAATCCAGTCCGTCCCATGCCCAGAACCATGCAATCGGCACCATGAATCGTAAAATCTGTATGCTGAATGGCCATCATCAATGCGCCTTCGGCCGTAGGTATGGAATTGTATATGGCTACATCATCTCTATCCAGCAGCTCCACTAGCTTCAAATCGTGCCTGTTACAAATATCTTTTAAGTATGTCCTCGCCATCCCTGTGTACACAACGCAATGCGGTGGAAGAGCAGCAGCATGCTCATTCAAAAATTGGAGCTTTTGCGCTCCAAAAAGTGCAGTCACGTTCCCTTCCTCATCGCATCCCACAACCGGCAGAATCAGCGCGTCTGACGATTCCAGCAGCTTGACTGACAATGGCTCTAGTGATACTCCTTTAAGTGGCGCTTCAAGCTTATCAAAACCAACCACGCTGACAGTAGCATCCATGTCCACACATTTGCGGATGACTTCAAGCTGCCTTGCATCGCCACCCAAAACAAGGATGCGTATTCCTGTTAGCATCCGGATCACTCCTTTCCGAGACACGATATGCTTTTATTCTATGCAAGCGCCCGGAAAGGGGTGAAAAGCAAAAAAAGCCGCCCATGATGATGGGACAGCTTTTTTTGTGTATTTATATGCATAAAATGATCATAGACTCAGCGTCCTGTATGGCCAAAGCCCCCAGCACCACGCACTGTCTCAGACAACTGGTCTACTTGTTTCAATTCCACCTCAGGTACAGCCTGAAATACCATTTGCGCAATTCGCTCATTACGTGTAATCGTGAACGATTCCTCGCCCAAATTAATAAGCAGTACCTTTATTTCCCCACGATAATCCGCATCTATCGTCCCCGGTGTGTTGAGACAGGTAATACCATGCTTGAGAGCTAGTCCACTACGCGGACGGATTTGTGCTTCCAGTCCCGCTGGCATCGCTATTGCAAATCCGGTTGGCACGAGGCAACGTTTGCCCGGCTCCAGCACCAGCTCCTCCTGTACCGCTGCATACAGGTCAAACCCGGATGCAAGCTCTGACATTTTACGAGGCAACTCAATATCTTCATTGCCCTCAAGTCTGTTAATTTCAACGTAAGTTAACAAAATAGTCCCTCCTCATATCCTTAACCGCTGAATCACTTGCTCCGACCATCGACAGAGCAAACGGCTCCGAGAACATCCGATCCAGCACCTTGTTCACATCATCAGCCGTCACTTGCTCAATATGTTCGATCATTTGATCCAGCGTGTAATGCCGGCCTAGCATCAACTCATTTTTTCCAAGACGGTTCATCCGGCTGCCTGTACCTTCAAGACTTAAAATCAAGCTTCCTTTTAACTGCTCCTTGCCTTTATGAAGCTCATTAGCGTCCAATCCGTTGATAGCCACATCCTGTAGCAGCTCCAGCGTCAAATCCAGCACGTCCTTCGTCTGCTTAGGGGCCGTCCCTGCATAGATCGTGAACAAGCCGCTATCTGCATGAGAGCTGTGATAGGAATAAACCGAATAAGCCAGCCCGCGCTTTTCCCGAATTTCTTGAAACAAACGTGAGCTCATGCCGCCGCCGATCGCATTATTCAGCAAGACCATAGCATACTGCAGTTCGTCGCCAGTTGCAAATCCGGGCAGGGACAAGCAAATGTGATTTTGCTCTGTCGCTTTCTCATGATACAGCAGCTCACCGTTAAACGCAGGCACTGTCAGCGGCGAAGCGGTGCCATGATTATCAAAGTGTCCAAAATGTTGCTCCAGCAATTCGATCAGTCGATCGTCCACATTGCCAGCTACACTGATAACTGTATTATCAATGGTATAATGCTCCTTCATATAGTGGCTGAGATGTGAACTATCCATAGCAAGCAGATGCCCTTCGGTTCCGAGAATTGGAAAAGCCAGTGGATGTTCACCATAAGCTGCCCGAGATACAAGATCATGCACCATATCATCCGGTGTGTCCTCATACATGGAGATTTCCTCAAGAATCACATTTTTCTCTCTTGCTAGTTCATCACGATCCAATTTGGAATGAAAGAACATATCAGACAACACATCGACCGCGATTGGCAGATGCTCATCCAGCACTTTTGCATAATAGCAGGTATATTCCTTCGAAGTGAACGCATTAACATTTCCTCCGATGGCGTCGAATTGCTCAGCAATTTCCTTTGCGCTGAAGCGCTCTGTTCCTTTGAAAAGCATGTGTTCAATAAAATGAGAAATACCGCTATTGTTCGGTGTTTCATTCCGGGAGCCGGTTTTAACCCAGATACCAAAAGAAACTGAACGCACGGTTGGAATTTTTTCAATGACCACTCTTAGGCCGTTTTTGAGTTGAATTCTTTCCACGATTGGCCCTCCTAAACTGAATTGCATACTTTGCCATAATGTTCAATCCTAACAGAAAAAAGACGTTCACTCAACCGGAGCAGGCAGCTGCCGATCAGGGGAAAGCGTCTGACTGACAGTTCCGAGCACGAGTCCCTTACTCCGAATCGCATGAATCATGCCTTTAAGAGCCGCCGCTGAGGAATCTGTCGGGTGCATCAATATCAGGGAGCCTGACTCAACCTTGCTGCTGATTTTATTAACCACCGATTCTGGTGACGGATGCTTCCAGTCTACGGTGTCCAATGTCCACAGCACGGTTTTGAGTCCGAGTTCTGCGGCCAGATCAACTGTTTGCTGATTAAAATCACCTGACGGCGGGGCAAACCAGTTGTTTTTCACGCCTAAAGTTTCTTGAAGCAGCACTTCCGTCTTCTGTATTTCTTGTGTGGCCCTTTCCCGACTCAGACGACTCATATCGGGGTGAGAGTAGGCATGATTCGAAAGCTCATGTCCTCTTTTTTGAATCTCCTTGGCGAGTTCAGGATTTTTTTTCAACCAGCTTCCATCCAGAAAAAACGTAGCCTTGACCTTTTCCTGATCCAGCGTATTCAGTATCGGCAAGATATACTCATTTCCCCAAGCCACATTGATCATGAAAGATACCATCGGCTTCTCGGGATTTCCCCTGTAAATTGGCACATTACCCAGCTGGTTCAAATGTACTTTGGGCGCCAATTGCCGATACACATACTGGATTGGGCGGTCTGGGGCCTTTATCGCTTTACGATAGGTCGCCTCCAGATCCACCTCCAGTCCGTTATAACCCGGAATAGCCTTCCATACTCTGTCGATCTTGGCATCAACTGGTTCCCGCCGCTGACGGGCTGCTTCAGTACGTAGTCGCTGCATAAGCGCATTATCAGGTAAAGCCGCAACCGCCATCGTTGTTACAGCCTCAGGCTCGTTAACTTCTGTACCTTGTCCGTCACGTAATTGACCAATGTAATCACGAACCCCGCTAAACTGCCCGATGATCAGCGTGATGGCCAAACTGGCTACAACCCACGCCGCTGTCTTTGCCCTTCTCATGGTCCCTTCATCCTCCCGCCCGTTTGTCCACATTGTATGCGGAGAGGACAAGAACTATGACGCAGTAAGCTTCTAGCAGCCCACTTCGGCACACTTGTGCATATGTATGAAAAAAGAGCCAGAAACGTAGCTCTGCCTCTTTCCAAAAGCTTAAATAATACTATCAAATCCCGTGTTCTGTAAAAAACGGATAGACTTTCTGTTACTGTGGTCCGCGGTATCAGAACCTAGGACTTTGCAGGAGCTTCAGCTGTCAGAACCGCCTTACGGGACAAATTGACACGGCCTTGCTGATCGATTTCAGTTACTTTCACCGTAATCGTATCTCCAATAGCAATTACATCCTCAACTTTGGCTACACGCTCAGTAGACAGTTGAGAAATATGCACCAGACCGTCCTTACCCGGTAAAATCTCGACGAATGCACCGAATTTTTCAATCCGTTTCACTGTACCGATGTAAATCTCTCCGACTACAACTTCCTTAACGATACCTTCAATAATGGAGCGCGCCTTTTCATTCATCTCTTGGTTTGTGGAAGCGATGAACACACGGCCATCTTGCTCGATATCAATTTTCACGCCGGTTTCTTCGATGATTTTGTTAATGATTTTACCACCCGCGCCAATAACATCACGGATTTTGTCTGGATTAATATGCATCGTCATAATTTTTGGAGCATACGGAGACAACTGCTCGCGTGGCTTTTGGATGGCTTCCATCATCTTGCTAAGAATGAACAAACGTCCTTCTCTAGCTTGCTTGAGCGCATCCTTCAAAATTTCACGGTCAATACCGTCAATTTTAATATCCATTTGAATAGCAGTTACACCTTCTGCTGTACCAGCCACTTTAAAGTCCATATCACCCAGATGATCTTCCATGCCTTGGATATCCGTAAGCACGGAAACATGATCTCCGTCCTTGATCAATCCCATAGCTACACCTGCAACCGGAGCCTTGATCGGTACACCTGCATCCATCATAGCCAGTGTGCTTGCGCAAATACTAGCTTGGGAGGTTGAACCGTTCGATTCCAGCACCTCGGAAACCAGACGGATGGTGTATGGAAACTCAGTTTCGGAAGGGATTACTTTGGAAAGCGCACGCTCCCCAAGAGCACCATGTCCAATTTCACGTCGACCCGGCGCACGCAAAGGACGAGCCTCACCTACGCTGAATGGAGGGAAATTGTAATGGTGCATGAAACGTTTCGTTTCTTCCAGATCAATCCCGTCCAGAATTTGTACGTCACCCAATGCGCCAAGTGTACAAACGCTAAGCGCTTGCGTTTGGCCACGTGTGAACAAGCCCGAGCCATGCGTACGTGGCAAAATGCTCGTGTCGCTTTCGATCGGACGAATTTCATCAAGCTTACGACCGTCAGGACGCACTTTATCATGCGTAATCAGACGACGAACTTCTTCTTTAACGATATCATAGAGAACTTCGCTCACGTCTTTCAGAAGCTCAGGCGTCTCTATGTATTGTGCTTCAAAGTGGGCAACTGTCTCTTCGTTAACTGCATCAATTGCCTCTTGACGGGCATGTTTTTCTGCAATTTTAACAGCTTCCACCAAACGTCCAGCTGCATAAGCACGTACTTCACTGTTCACTTTTTCATCAACAGTATGCAGCTTAACCTGCATTTTCTCTTTACCTGCCACTTGAACCAATTGTTCAATGACTGCGACAATGTTCTTAATCTCGTCATGGCCGAACATAATGGCTTCCAGCATGACTTCCTCTGGAATTTCGTCACCTTCAGCTTCTACCATCATGATGGCATCTTTCGTTCCGGCTACAACCAGGTACATATCGCTGGTATTCTGTTGGGCAATGTCCGGGTTAATCACGAATTGTCCGTTTACACGGCCTACAGCAACTCCACCAATCGGCCCGTTAAAAGGCACGTCCGAAATGCTAAGTGCCGCCGAGGTTCCGATCATTGCTGCAATTTCCGGCTCACAATCCTGATCAACACTCATCACCAGATTCAATACCTGTACGTCATTCCGGAAGCCTTCTGGAAACAATGGACGAATCGGACGGTCTGTCAAACGGCTGGATAAAATCGCTTTTTGACTTGGGCGTCCTTCACGTTTAATAAATCCACCTGGAATTTTCCCAACAGCATATAATCTTTCCTCATAGTTTACTGTCAGCGGAAAAAAGTCCAGATCTTTCGGTTCACGGGAAGCAGTCACGGTACAAAGCACAACTGTTTCTCCGTAGCTTACTTTAACTGCCGCATTGGCTTGTTTCGCAAGACGTCCTGTTTCCAGCACCAGCTTTCTTCCGCCGAGCTGCATTTCTACACGTTGCTCCATGGTATCCCTCCATTTCGTTCCATTGTAAAAGTTCTATACATATCCAGTATTTCCTGCGCAAGTCTTATTCATAAGAAATTCACATTCAAATAAGATATGTAATTTTAAAAAAGTTTCTCATTTCAAAAAAGACTCCCATTTCAAAAAAGAACCCGGCTGCTGTCCGCCGTCGCCTTAGCAGGGACAAGCGGTGAACAACCAGGCTTCTTTTCACATTACATGTCTGAAAATTAACGACGCAGTCCGAGACGTTCGATCAACGCACTGTAACGTTTAACATCAGTCTTCTTCAGGTAAGCCAAAAGCTTACGACGCTGACCGACCATTTTCAACAACCCGCGGCGGGAGTGATGGTCTTTCTTGTGCGAACGAAAGTGACTTTGCAAGTTGACGATGTTTTCAGTAAGGATAGCGATTTGTACCTCAGGTGATCCTGTATCGGATTCATGAGTTTTGTACTCCTCGATCAATTGCTGTTTACGCTCTTGAGTCAATGCCATCCTGTTCACCTCCTTCATTATAATCGCCACTAGCCTCGTAGCCGCCGGTGAAAGCGGACAACCAAGCTAAGGTTCATCGTTGTTTACACAACATAAGTCAGTATAACACAGCGCCTGTCTTATGTAAATAATTTAGCCCAACAGCTTTTTAGCTGTCTGTGCGTCATTGCCAATTTGACTGATCAGCTCATCCACTGAAGAGAATTTACGTTCAGGACGGATGTAATGATGAAGCTCAACCAGCACAGACTCCCCATAAATCTGCTGATCAAAATCAAATAGATGCACCTCAAACGACGGATTCAGCACGCCTTCATGAAAGGTAGGCTTGACTCCTACATTCATGACACCGCTTATCCAACGGTTGCCTACGAGTGCCCGTACAGCGTATACACCCTTGACCGGAATTACGTAAGTATCATCTAATTTGAGATTGGCGGTCGGAAATCCGATGGTACGACCCCGCTTCTCTCCATCCATAACAGTCCCCCGTATACGGTAAGGACGTCCCAACCAGCGAGACGCTTGTGTTAGATCCCCGGTCTGCAAAGCACGGCGAATGCCAGAGCTGCTCACCTTTTCCCCATCCAGTTCAAACGGGGGTACAGTGTGCACAGTCATCAGCTCCCCACCAAGCTTGCGAAGCGTATCCTCATGCCCTGCCCCTCGGTAGCCAAACCGAAAGTCAAAGCCCACTACTGCCGTTTGAATTTGCAAAGGAAGCAGTACATCTGTCATAAACGCCTCAGGACTGACCTTGGAAAAATCCTCGTTAAAGCTCATAATATAAAGAACATCCACACCCATTTCGGCCAAAATAGTCTGCTTGTCCGCAAGCGGTGTTAAATAACCTTCATAGTCACCTTTCTTCATGACTTCCTTTGGGTGAGGATGAAATGTCATGACAGAACCCGGCACTTTCTGTTCCCGAGCCAGCGAAACGGCTTGGTGTATGACGCTTGCGTGCCCCAGATGAAGACCGTCGAACTGACCAATCGCCGTGACCTGTGGACGCCCCCATTGCTGTAAAAGCTCATCGCTCAATGGATAAGACAACGAAACGGTAATCATATTCATTCACCTGCATTTCACATCATTTGACTAACTTCGTCAAAATTATAGCACAATTCGGGGTAAGAAAAACGTCTATCGACGTTACTTTCACAGAAGCGACCACGCCCAGCGGAAGCTTTTCTTGTAATTATAGAATTGTTCAGCTCCGCTGAAAATTTATAAAAAAACTTTAATTGGAGCAATTGCCCCTGATTCATCTCGTCCATATATACCTAAAAACGTTTTATCCTCTTTATACAAACGGAAGGGCTGGCTGTCGTCCACAGGTGGTGAAATCATACTCAGCGATAAACGTTGGCCTTGCAAAGCTGCAGTTGCCTTCGCTTCGGCCACCGTATGCTCAGGCATATAGTCAATCGCCTGATCGGTTGCAATAAGCCGCTCACCCAAACTGCCATCCGCTACGCAGCGCTCTATCTCTTCGAACGTCAGGCAATGTTCTGCGGAAATTCCCGCAGACATGGTTCGCTCCAGCTTGACCATCGTCGAAGGATATCCCAAGGCACGGCCAATATCAACACATAGTGTACGGATATATGTCCCTTTGGAGCATAAAGCACGGAAGGAAATGTCCACATATGATCCTGTCTGCGCAAATCCTGTCATTTCCAGCTCGTAAATATCTACTTCGCGGCTTTTGCGCTCTACGGTTTTGCCTTCTCGAGCCAGTTCATATAGACGTTTGCCATTCACTTTGAGTGCGGAATACATCGGCGGCACTTGAGAAATCGTACCAACAAAACGCTCCAGCGTCGCTTTGGCTTCCAGTTCCGTTACTTCTACCGGACGTTCACTTTCTTCAATAACTGTCCCCGTAAGATCTTCGGTATCGGTTGCAATGCCTAATCTCAGCATAGCCCGATACTCCTTGGGCCGCTCCTGCATGTATTCCACGACTCGGGTAGCACGTCCCAGACACAAGGGCAGCACACCGGTTACCTGCGGATCAAGCGTTCCGGTGTGTCCGATTCGCTTCATCCCCAGTAAACGACGAGCCTTCGCCACTACATCATGAGAGGTAAATCCAGCGGGTTTATAGACGGGCAGAACGCCTTCCCAACTTGCCTGTTCCTTCTTCAACGGGTTCATAGCTCGTCCTTCACCCGCCCTACAACGATCTTGATAATATCCTCCAGTTTGCCTTCTAGCCGGCAGCCCGCCGCACGAACATGGCCTCCGCCTCCAAACGACTGGGCTAACGCAGCTACATCAACACGGCCTGCCGATCTCATGCTGGCTTTAACCGCTTGTTCATTGATCACTTTAAAGAAAATGCCTACTTCAACGCCACGAATATTTCTTGGATAGTTAACAATCCCTTCCAAGTCCTCGTTCACAGCTCCGCACTCTTCCATATCCTCAGGTGTAACAACCACCCAGGCGACTTTACCATCCTCCGACATGGTGAGCGTCTGCAATGCCTTGGTCAGCACCTTCATTTGCGGGAATGTCATTTCTTCCAGCAAATTTTCAGACAAAGATGGACCATCTACACCATAAGTGAGCAACTGTGACACAATAGACATCACCTTTGGCGAAGTGTTGGAATACCGGAAGCCTCCTGTATCCGTCAGCAGTCCTGTATACACAGAAGTCGCTACTTCAACGTTCCACTTTACGGCAAAAATTTCCAGTAAATCAAAAAGGATTTCCGCTGTTGCTGCTGCATCCGACTTAATTACATTCACCGTACCATACGCATCATTCGTTGGATGATGATCAATATTCAGGATAACGGCATCTTCCGCAAAAAACTGTTCTGTCAAACCAACACGACGGTAGTCTGCACAATCCACGCAAATGATCCGGTTGTATTTCCGTTCTGGCGGTTGCTGGCTCATATCCATAATCTCATCGGCATGCCATAAAAAGTCCATGCGTTTGGGAATAGCTCCCTCATTCAACATGGTAAATTTCTTCCCCAGACATGAGAGAAGCCAGCCCACCGTTACGGTGGAGCTGACTGCGTCTCCGTCCGGCTGTACATGCGATACGATCAGGTAATCATCATGCTCCAGAATAAATTCCTTCGCTTGTTGAAGCGCCTGTTCATAGGTATGCATTGCCGTCTCCTTTACATTCAGTTCATGGTTTCTTCGGACCAACAGGAATTCCTATTTTTCGTCCTTGTCGATATCACTCAACAGCTTTTCAATTCGACTGCCGTAAGCAATAGATTCGTCAATTTTGAAAATCAGCTCAGGAACATGGCGAAGCCGTATCCGTTTGCCAAGTTCAGAACGAAGATAACCGTTCGCTTTGTCCAATGCCTTCAGGGAAGAAGTTTTTTGTTCTTCATCCCCAAGTACACTCAAGTATACTTTCGCCTGGGACAAATCGTTTGTGACATCGACACCCGTCACCGTAATAAAACCGATACGGGGGTCTTTTAATTCGGTTTGTATGAGTAGGCTTAGTTCCTTCTTAATTTGCTCGCCAACTCGACCTGTACGTATTTTAGCCATGGATGCTCACCTCTCTGCCGTTAGCGCTCCACTGTTTCCATGACGAACGCTTCAATAATGTCGGATTCCTTAACATCATTATAGCCATCAAGGGTAATACCACATTCGTAACCTTGGGCAACTTCTTTTGCGTCGTCCTTAAAGCGTTTCAGTGAGTCGATTTTGCCTTCGAAAATCACGATGCCGTCACGAATCAGACGTGCTTCTGCTGAACGGGTAATTTTACCGGACGTCACCATACAGCCAGCAATCGTACCGACTTTAGTAACTTTGAACACGTTACGTACTTCAGCGTGTCCGATCACATTTTCTTTATACTCAGGATCCAGCATGCCTTTCATAGCCTGCTCGATTTCTTCAATGACATTGTAAATAACGCGATGCAGACGAATGTCCACTTTTTCAGCTTCTGCTGTAGATTTGGCCTGATTATCTGGACGAACGTTAAAACCAATGACGATAGCATTGGAAGCCGCAGCCAAAATAATATCGGATTCGGTGATTGCACCTGCACCACTGTGAAGAATTTTTACGCGTACACCTTCAACTTCAATCTTGTTCAAGGAGCCCTTCAGCGCTTCGACAGAACCCTGTACATCACCTTTGATAATGACGTTCAGATCCTTCATCTCACCATCCTTGATGTGTTGGAACAGGTCATCCAGCGTTACGCGGGTGTTGCTGCCCAGATCGGACTGACGCTGCGTGATCGCACGTCTATCAGCGATAGCACGGGCTTTGCGCTCATCCTCAAACACCATGAACGGATCACCAGCAAGTGGAACTTCTGTCAAACCAGTAATTTCAACTGGTGTAGAAGGTCCAGCTTCCTTAAGACGACGACCTTTGTCGTTGACCATGGCACGTACACGCCCGAAGCAGTTCCCCGCTACGAAGGCATCGCCGACTTTCAGAGTACCGTTCTGCACGAGCACACGAGCTACAGAACCGCGCCCCTTATCCAACTCAGCCTCAATGATGGTACCGCGTGCCCGTTTGTCCGGATTCGCTTTGTATTCATTCACTTCAGCTACCAACAGAATCATTTCGAGCAGATCTTCCAGACCCATTCTTTGTTTCGCTGAGACGTTGACGAAAATAGTATCTCCGCCCCACTCTTCAGGTACCAACTCATATTCCGTCAACTCTTGCTTCACTTTATCCGGGTTCGCATCCGGTTTGTCAATCTTGTTCACAGCCACGATAATAGGCAGGCCTGCTGCTTTAGCATGGTTGATGGCTTCGACCGTCTGTGGCATAACACCGTCGTCAGCTGCAACCACGATAATCGTCATATCTGTAACTTGAGCACCACGAGCACGCATTGCAGTAAAGGCTTCGTGACCCGGTGTATCCAAGAAGGTGATTTTTTTACCGTTGATTTCAACCTGGTATGCACCGATATGCTGTGTAATACCACCGGCTTCGCCACCCGTTACATTCGTGGAGCGAATAGCATCCAGCAAAGTGGTTTTACCATGATCGACGTGACCCATGATTGTTACAACTGGTGGACGTGTTTTCAGATCCGCTGGATCATCATTTTCTTCCACAGTTTCAAAGCGATCTTCTTCCACCGGAATCTTCACTTCTACTTCAACGCCGAAATCTCCAGCCAGTAAAAGAATGGTATCCATATCCAATTCCTGGTTGATTGTCGCCATTGTTCCGAGCATAATCAGCTTTTTGATAACTTCTGACGCGTCCTTGTGAAGCAGCTTGGCTGTTTCGCCTACGGTCATCTCACCGCGCACAATAATTTTCTTAGGCGTGTTGTCGATCTTCTCACGACGCTCCTGCGGTTGGCCTTTACCACGGTTGTTAAATTTACCACCACGATTGTTACCACCGCGGTTATTACCACCACGGCCACCGTTACCACCGCGTCCTCCGCCTTGACGGTTATCATCGAAACGGCCTTGACCGGAACGGTTATTACCGTTACTGCTGCCTGTACGGTTGCCACCACCACTATTACGGTTCGCATTGCTGCTCCCCGTAGATGAAGATGTTCTTACTGCCGTACCACCCTGGCTACTTCCTTGAGAACGCGTACCTGTGCTACTAGTGGAACGCTGTTGTCCTCCTTGTTGTTGACCATTACTGCGGTTCTGGCTGCCTTGCTGACCACTCGGTTTATTCGTACTTTGCTGACTGCGGTTTTGACCGCCCTGCTGACTACCCTGCGCTCTTGGAGCACTGCTTCGATTACTGTTTTGGTTGTTGTTTGTCCTATTCATACTTACCTGCTTTTCCTGTTGATTTTTGGTTTGCTCAGTTGAATGATTACTGTTCTGACTTGAACCGGTCTGACTTGAAGCGGCCTGGCTTGAACCGGTTTGGCTTGAACGAGTCTGGTTCGAGCTTACTTGCGCCGTGTCTGCTCCACCTTGCTTGACCGCAGCATTGGATTTGATATTCTTAAAAAAGTTTTCCACTTTACCTACGGCATCATGTTCCATGACGCTCATATGGTTGTTCACGGGAATATCCAGCCGTTTAAGAATGGTGATAATTTCTTTGCTGCTCATGTTCAACGATTTGGCGTATTCGTATACCCGCACTTTGTCTTTGCTTTCTTGTTTACTCAATATACTCCACCTCCGACATTATCCCCGCATGTTTCATGATCAATTTCGCGAATCCTTGATCTGTCACAGCCAGCACCACCCGTTCAGGTTTGCCGATACTGCTTCCCAAGCTTTCCCGGTCAAATCCTATCAATAAGGGGATTTTGTACGTCCCGCATTTGTCGCGGAATTTCTTTTGAGTATTCATTGAAGCATCTTTCGCAAGAATGACCAGCTTGGCTTCTGAAGACCTGATCGCTTTATAAACGATCTCATCACCTGTTAGCAGCTTGCCAGCTCTCATGGCAAGACCCAATCCAGACAGCGCCTTATTCATCCTGCACGCTGCCTTGTGCCGCCAGGAATTCTTCCTCGACGGCAGCAAAATCACGACTTAGCTGCTCATAGATGTCAGGATGAACCGAGTGCTTCAATGCTCGATCCAGTGCCTTACTTTTTTGAGCCAGCTTGAAGCAGGCGGCTTTGCCGCACAAGTAAGCGCCGCGTCCTGACTTTTTACCGGTCAAGTCAATCAGCACTTCGTCTTCAGGGGTTTTGACGACACGGATCAACTGCTTCTTTGGCATCATTTCATGACAGGCCACACATTTGCGCAAAGGTATCTTTCTCTGTTTCATGCATTAACCCCCCTACACTCCGCTTAATCTACTGACACGGAATCCTGATGCATTTCATCGGTGGAAGTTCTTGGTCTGCCAAGCTCTTCCTCCGCCTGTGTTTCACTCTTAATATCAATTTTCCAGCCCGTAAGCTTAGCAGCAAGACGAGCATTCTGCCCTTTGATGCCAATAGCCAGAGAAAGCTGATAATCCGGTACAATGACGCGTGCCATCTTTTCTTCTTCAAACACCTGTACTTCAAGTACTTTAGATGGGCTTAACGCATTAGCAACGTATTCGTCAACGTTATCGGAATAGCGCACAATGTCGATTTTTTCACCACGCAGCTCATTCACAATAGTTTGTACCCGTGTTCCTCTAGGTCCTACACAGGAGCCTACCGGATCAACCTCTTCATTGCGGGAATGAACCGCGATTTTAGAACGGAAGCCTGCTTCACGCGCTACAGAACGAATCTCTACAACACCGTCAAAAATTTCAGGCACTTCGAGTTCAAACAGACGCTTTAGCAGACCCGGATGTGAGCGGGACAGCATAATTTGCGGCCCTTTGGTTGTGTTCTCTACCTTGGTAATATAAGCCTTGATTCGATCCAGATGATTAAATTTCTCATTCGGCATCAGCTCGCTCAACGGCAGAACCGCTTCTACCTTGCCCAAATCAATATAAATATTGCGCGGGTCTTGGCGCTGTACGGTTCCTGTTACAATATCTTCTTCCTTGTCCACAAACTTGTTGTAGATCAATCCCCGTTCCGCTTCGCGGATGCGCTGGGTCACGACCTGCTTCGCTGTTTGTGCAGCAATCCGTCCAAAATCACGTGGTGTAACTTCAATTTCAGCGATATCCTCCAACTGAAAATGCGGATTAATTTCACGAGCCGCCGGCAACGAAATCTCGGTGCGAGGGTCCAGAACCTCCTCAACAATCAGCTTGCGTGCATATACCTTAATGACTCCCGAGTTGCGGTTCATATCAACACGCACGTTCTGTGCAGTGTTGAAATTCCGTTTGTAGCTGGAAATCAAGGCTGCTTCAATGGCCTCAAACAGCACATCCTTGCTGATCCCCTTTTCTCTTTCCAACTCGTTCATTGCTTCAATAAAATCCATACTCATGGATTACTGCTCCCCCTTTCAAATGATGGCACCTGTGTCCTGGTCAGCACACGAGGTATAAAACATGAAGATGTCAAACAGCAACAATCAAATCCGAATTAAAATATGATCGCGAGCCTTGCACCAGCTACCTTTTCATAAGGTATGGCATGCTTCTTTTGTCCGCTTTGAACGGTAAGCTCTCCATCCTCAAAAGAAAGCAGACGACCTTCAAATTCCTTCAGGCCGTTGATCGGCTCGTATGTAGTAACAAATACATTTTTGCCTACCGCTTTAGCAACGTCCTCCGCTTTTTTCAGCGGTCTTTCGGCGCCTGGTGAAGATACCTCCAGAAAATATGCTGTAGAAACCGGATCATTCTCATCCAGCTTTTGGCCCAGATACTCACTGATCATACTACAGTCGTCCAGATCAATTCCTCCGTCTTTGTCTACAAAAACGCGAAGAAACCAATTGCTGCCCTCTTTAACATACTCGACATCGACCAGTTCAAAGCCATGCTCATCGAGATAAGGTTGGGCCATTTCTTCTACTGCTGATTTGATCTTTGGTGTGCTCAAAGATTATAACCTCCAAAAGTAAACTTTCCTGTGGTGAAAAAAGACGCCCCATTACTATGGACAATGCTTCTTCATCACCGGCATTTTCCATTTTTATTTGATGTAATGTTCATTTCGGGCTCACTGCAAATAAACCGGCGTACCGGTTTTGGCCCAAAAATAACGTTTTCACGTTGTAACTGTATATCAAACAGTAAAGAGTGGGTTTCCCCACTCTTTTAGCAACGGTTTTATCTCCATGATTACCAAAAAAATTATAACATAACCGTAGTTATGTGACAAGTGCCAGAGCTTGACTACTATGGTACGAATTAAAACAGAGACAGCTGATTACTCTCCGGCAGACCACGGAAGCATCCCATCTGGGACAGCATTTCGACAATGGTTTTACTGGACTTCGACTTTTGCTGAAAATCCTCGACAGACAAAAACTCACCCTGCTCGCGGGCAGCTGCGATGTTACGCGCCGCATTATCACCAATCCCCTGAAGGGCTCCGAACGGAGGGATGAGCGAATCTCCATCCACTTTGAAGCGTGTAGCTTCGGAACGGTACAAATCAATGGATTTGAAACTGAAACCGCGAGCTGTCATTTCCAAAGCCATTTCCAGGATCGGCAGCATCCCTTTTTCTTTTGGCGGTGCCTGAAAACCAAGCTGCTCGATTTCGACAATCTTCCTCGCGATCGCATCATACCCCTGACAGCACAGCTCAATATCAAAATCGGCTGCACGTACTGAGAAATAAGTCGCATAATATTCAATCGGATGATACAGCTTGAAATATGCTGTACGCACCGCTGAAATAACATAGGCTGCAGCATGCGCCTTTGGAAACATGTACTGGATTTTCAGACAGGAATCAATGTACCATTGTGGCACCTTGCATTTTTTCATTTCCTCAATCCATTCGGCACTAAGTCCCTTACCTTTACGCACGCTCTCCGTAATTTTAAAGGCCAGACCTGCATCCATCCCCGCCTTGTAAATCAAAAAGAGCATGATATCATCCCGGCAACCAATTACGGTTTTGATGTTGCAGGTATTATTTTTGATCAATTCCTGCGCGTTCCCCAGCCATACGCCCGTACCGTGAGACAAACCGGATATTTGCAGTAAATCGGCAAAAGAACTCGGCTGCGACTCTACCAGCATCTGGCGTACAAACTTTGTCCCCATCTCTGGAACACCATAGGTTGCAACAGGTGTACGGATTTGCTGCGGTGTTACACCGAGTGCCTCCGTGGAGTTGAACATGCTCATCACCTTAGGGTCATTCATAGGAATTGTCGTAGGATCAACCCCGGTCAAATCCTGAAGCATCCTCATCATGGTCGGATCATCATGGCCCAGAATATCGAGCTTGAGTAAATTCGCATCAAAAGCGTGATAATCAAAATGCGTCGTTTTCCATTCCGAGCTCGTATCATCAGCCGGATATTGCACCGGTGTAATGTCCTCGACCTCAATATAATCGGGAACAACAACGATCCCGCCTGGATGCTGTCCCGTACTGCGTTTTACACCTGTACAGCCGGAAGCCAGCCTGTTCAGCTCGGCCCCGCGCCATTTTTTATGGTGTGCCTCTTCATATTTTTTTGCAAAACCAAACGCCGTTTTCTCGGCAACCGTACCGATGGTTCCTGCACGGAAAACACTTTTTTCACCAAACAGCACCTTCGTATAGTTATGTGCGACAGGCTGATATTCTCCGGAGAAGTTCAAGTCAATATCGGGAACTTTATCTCCTTTAAAGCCGAGGAACGTTTCAAAGGGGATATCCTGCCCCTCACCCTTGAGCTTGCCTCCGCAATTCGGACAGTTTTTATCTGGCAAGTCAAACCCGCTCGGTACACTTCCGTCCAAAAACCATTCGCTGTGTCTGCATTCAGGATTACCACAAATGTAATGGGCAGGCAATGGATTAACCTCAGAAATACCGAGAAAAGTAGCTACCACAGATGAGCCAACAGACCCCCGTGAACCTACCAGGTATCCATCCTGATTAGACTTTTTAACCAGACGCTCGGAAATGAGATAGTTAGCGGAGAAACCGTATTTAATAATAGGTTCCAATTCTTTTTCAAGACGAGCTACAACGACCTCAGGCAAGGGTTCACCATAAATGGATTGAGCCGTCTCATAGCATGTATTACGGATTTCCTCGTCGGCTCCGTCCAGCAATGGCGTAAACAGCTTGTCAGGGAACAGTTCCAGTTCCTCAAAACGGTCCGCAAGCTCGCTGGTGTTTGTCACAACGACCTCATAAGCTTTTTCCTCACCCAAAAACTCGAACTCCGCCAGCATTTCATCCGTTGTCCGCAAATGAGCATCCGGCTTACGGATATCCTTTAGCGGGCTAAATCCCGTAATGCCATGAATGGTGATATCACGGTACAGCTTATCGCGAGTCTCCAAATAGTGAACATTGCCTGTAGCAATCACGGGCTTATCAAGTCGTTTTCCTATTTCGCATACTTTGCGTAAGGCCGTTTTCAGGGCATCAGGTCCGCTTACCAGCTGCTTTTCCACCAGATGCATATACATCGTTAAAGGTTGAATCTCCAGCACATCATAAAACTGGGCGATTTCCTCGGCTTCCTCCTCGGATTTATTCAACACGGCCTCGAAAAATTCTCCTTTTTCGCAGCCGGAAATGATGAGCAGTCCGTCTCTCATTTCAGACAATTTAGATTTAGGAATACAAGGCACACGCTTAAAATATTCGGTGTGAGACATCGATACCAGCTTGTACAGATTTTTTTTACCTATCGGATTAAGGGCATAAATGCAGCAGTGGAACGGACGAGCGGTCGATAAATCCTTTCCCACATAGTCATTCAAACGGTCGAGCATTTTCATACCTTTAATTTGTTCCGCATCATTCAGCAAACCATTCAACACCTCTGTCAAAGCAACCGTATCATCAATGGCTCGGTGATGGCTTTCAAGCGCAACCTTATATTTGGTCGTCAGTGTATTCAAGCGGTGATTTTTCATGGTTGGAAAAAGCAAACGGGCCAGTTCCAGCGTATCCAGTACCGGATTGGTCATTTCAGGCAAACCCATCTTTCGAAGAGTTGCCTGGATAAAACCGACATCAAATCTCGCATTATGGGCAACCAACACAGCATCGCCAGCAAAAGCTACGAACTCCTTCATAACTGGTTCCACATCGGGTGCATCCTTGACCATTTCATCGTTAATGTTGGTCAATTGCTGAATATTGTAGGGAATACGCTCATGCGGATTAACAAAGGTAGCATAACGGTCAACTTCCTTGCCTTCATGCATTTTGACAGCCGCTATCTCAATGATTTTATTTTGCGTGACGGACAAACCGGTAGTTTCAATATCAAAAACGACATAAGTCGCTGTTTTCAAATTTAACGGCTGCGCCTGCATCACAACCTCAACTGCATCATTAACCACATTGGCCTCAATGCCGTAGATCATTTTAATTCCGTTTTTCTTTGCTGCCTTAGCAGCATCAGGATAGCATTGCACACCACCATGATCGGTGACCGCAATCGCCTTGTGACCCCATTTGGCGGCTGTTTTGACATATTGGTCAATCGAGGCTACAGCGTCCATTGCGCTCATCTTCGTATGCAGATGGAACTCAACCCGCTTTTCCTCTGCATTATCCTTGCGAGTAGGTGGAGCCTGTACTTCAACCAGATCGGAAGGAATCATAACCAGCTCGGGAATTTGCATAAAACGATCGTATTCTACTCGACCGCGGACTTTGACCCATTTTCCGTTAGCCAGCAGGCTAAGTATCTTTAGATCTTCTTTTGTTTTTGCAAACATTTTCATCTGTAGCGAATCACTAAAGTCCGTCAAATAGAATGTAAACAGTGTACTGCCATTACGCAGCTCTTTACTATCCAGACCGAAGATTGTTCCCTGTAACGTGACCTTCTTTTCTTCGTCCTGAATATCCTGCATCGGAACAGGTGGTTCTTTGATTTCATAACCAAATTGAAGCCGGACATCTCCCTCTTCCTCATCTTCAGGCGGCATTTCAGATTCCATACTTTCCATCATCTTCTGAATAACTTCGCGTTCTTCCTGCATCTTCTTCTCTTGGAACTGCTGCAACGCCTCCTGGTTACTTTCACCCACCTGAATTTTAACGCGCATGGAGAGTCCAAAATATTTATCGTAAAATTTGATAATAGCTTGGTCAATCTGTTTTTTACGTGCCAGCTCCAGCGACATGCTATCGCTCATCGTCAGTATGAATAGCCCATCTTCCCACTCATGCACAGCCCGATTCATCCAACCGTTTACAGAGGGAATTTCACGATGCACCCACTCCAGAAAAAGCTTCCAGTATTCGCCGATAATATCACCAGGTTGAACCTGCTCACTATAATGAAACTGAAACGTTATTTTAGCGATATGATTCATCTTTTCCTGTACCTGAATGCAAAACGTACGGTACACCTGAGCAGGGACAAGTGTCTCCTTGACAATGATGATATTCCAATCCTTATTGGTAAGACTAATTTCCACCTGATCAATCCAACCGTCCAAAAAGTAAGGTTCAACCACTCCTGCAGGCATCACAACCTGTTTCATCAGCAGTTCCAGCCGCTTTCTTTTTTCTTCAGCTCCGCCCATGGCTTTCCCCCCATTTTCTAATGATGCTAGCCTAGCTGTCTTCTTAGTGTACAGCTGTTCTCCTCATGTTCAATTCTACATTCTGAAAACATGAAAAGCTTCTGCGTCAAAAACATCTCCGACCGCAAAAGCTTTTCGTAGCCCACCTCACCCCTCCATCACGGCAATATAAATCCTACGGGGCATTGCCACGTACAGTTATACTGCTGGCAGAGAAAATGAAGCGAGTATAATGGGTTTGCTTTACTTCTTTATTAGTACGCCCGTGCGAACACTACAGTATGCTTGGCTGGTTTGCCACAGCACAAACATATGGTCTTTTGCTCGGTTGTTTTAAACGGTATATTACGGCTTGTAGCACCTGTTACTTCTTTGACCTTGTCTTCACATTCCTCAGATCCACACCAACCTGCCAAAGTAAAGCCACGTTTTTCTTCCATGAGCGCCTTCATTTCATCCAGCGTATCGACGGAATAGAAGTTTTCTTCCATAAAATTCTTCGCGCGATCATACATTTCAAGTTGTACCTGTGCAAGCATTGCTTGGACTTCCTCTACCAGGTTGTCCTGCTGAACAATTTTTTTCTCCCCGCTAATACGGGATACGAGTACGCAAACACCATTTTCCATATCACGAGGTCCGATTTCCAAACGTACCGGTACACCGCGCATTTCATATTCATTAAATTTCCAACCCGGACTTACATCGCTACGGTCGTCCATTTTCACACGTACACCTGCTTGCTTCAACTCAGTGAACAGTTCATCTGCACGCGCGATAACTGCATCACGCTTCTTAGGTGGTCCGATTGGAACCATAACGACTTGCGTAGGTGCAACTTTAGGAGGCAAAGCCAGACCACGATCGTCTCCATGGACCATAATCAGTGCACCAATCAAACGTGTACTTGTTCCCCATGAAGTTGTATGTGCGAACTCCAGATTGTTTTCACGGCTCAAATATTTAATATCAAATGCAACCGCAAAATTGGTCCCCATATAATGGGAAGTCCCAGCTTGTACTGCACGCCCATCCTTCATCATCGCTTCCAATGAGAAGGTATCCTTCGCACCTGCAAATTTTTCAGATGGTGTTTTTTGCCCAGTAATAACCGGAATAGCCAGAACTTCTTCGATGACCTCTCGGTACACTTCCAGCATTTTCATCGTTTCTTCGCGTGCTTCTTCCTCTGTTTCATGAGCTGTGTGACCTTCTTGCCACAAAAATTCACTTGTACGCAAGAAAGGCAATGTCCGTTTTTCCCAACGTACCACGTTAGCCCATTGGTTAATTAGCACAGGCAGATCTCGATAGGATTGAATCCATTTGGAGTACATATGTCCAATCATCGTTTCCGAAGTCGGACGGATTGCAAGACGCTCTTCCAGCTTTTCCCCTCCAGCCTCGGTTACCCAAGGAAGCTCAGGATTAAATCCTTCCACATGCTCTTTTTCCTTTTGGAAAAAGCTTTCGGGTATGAACATTGGAAAATAGGCATTTCGATGCCCCGTTTCTCTGAAACGTACATCCATGGCTTCCTTGATGTGCTCCCAAATTTCAAAACCATCTGGGCGGAATACAATACACCCGCGAACCGGGGAATAATCCATCAGTTCTGCTTTTTTAATAACATCAATATACCATCGGGAAAAATCTTCGCTCTGTGGCGTAATTTCCTCGACAAACTGTTTATCGTTCGACATAGAAATGCATGTCCTCCCATACAGACCGTTTTTATATAAGTCCGCTTCTAATTAACCATTAATTAAGCGTAAAATATCGTTGTACGTGACCGCGATCATAAGCAGGAACAGCATAGCAAAACCAACGAAATGGACCATTCCCTCTCTACCCGGATCAATGGGACGTCCTCTAACCGCCTCCACACCGAGGAACACAAGTCTGCTACCATCCAGTGCCGGGATCGGCAACAAATTAAATATCCCCAGATAGAGACTCATGATAGCAGTCCAATACGTTAACTGCTCAATGCCCTGCTTGGCAATTTGTCCCGTCACTTCAAAAGTACGTACTGGGCCGCCCAGATCATTAATAGAAAAGCGTTGAATGAGCTGGCTAAATCCTTGGAAAATAATATCGGTTGTTCTTACCATGGATTGACCGGCAAATTTAAACGTCTCTCCAACGCCTGCCTGACGCTTTGGAAGTTCAGGCACGATACCTACTTTGCCGCCCTTTTGCCCCTCCATTGCACGAGGTGTTATAGTGAGATCGAATGTTTGATTATCCCGGCGAACTTTCCACTTCATCGGCTTATCCTGAGAATCAGCAATCAGCTTGATCAAATTTTCAACATTCGCACCAATTGCAGTACCATTAACCGATTCAATGATATCTCCCTTATGCAAATCAGCCTCAGCAGCAGGCATCCCCGCTGTAATTTCACTAATTTGAACATAAGTGGGGTTTTCCACTTGTATCCCGACCATTTGGATATGCAGACCAAACAGAATAAAAGCAAGAATAAAATTCATCAGTGGCCCAGCAAAAATAGCCATTGCACGCTGTCCCACCGTTTTACTGCCATACTGCCGGTCCTTCGGAGCAATTTGAATGGATTGTCCTTTGGTTACCATCATCGCTTGCGGGTGCACAGTGTATTGCTGATCTTCGCCATCCACATCCAATTTTACAGTCAGCGCCTGTTCCAGATCAATATCCAACACTTCACCACGCACTACATTTTTACGGTTATCCAGCTGATCCAGATAAATGGTTTTAACGACACCGTCCGTTACGCGTACAGCAATCGTTTGTCCGGCTTCAATTTCATTGACCTCCGGATCTTCTCCCGCCATGCGGGCAAAACCACCGAAAGGCAACAATCGTAGCGTAAATCGCGTCTCGTTTCTTTTATAAGAAAACAGTTTCGGACCGAAACCGATCGCAAACTCCCGTACCAGAATCCCGGCGCGTTTGGCAAAATAATAATGCCCCCATTCATGCACCGTCACTATGACGAAAAACATGAGCACCGTCATCAACACTATTTGAATCGTTTCCAATCGTTTTCGTTCCCCTTTCAATGAGATCGAGTTTGTACTCCTAGATTATCATTATTCTCCAATCCTGCACAAGAGAATCACATTTCGCTTTTCCAATCCCAAGTCAGCCTTATAGCCCGGCAGCTATGCTGCGAGTTTCACGATCACAGGCTTCAATCTCAGACAGATCAGGGTTAGCCACATTGACATGTCGCTCCAGCACACGTTCAATAATAGACTCAATATACAGAAAAGGAATTTCTCCACGCAGAAAACGGGTAACAGCAATCTCATTAGCTGCATTAAATGCGGTTGGTGCTGTACCACCCATTTTACCACATTCACAGGCAAGTCTTAAACAAGGAAAACGATTAAAGTCCATTTCCTTAAAATGGAGCTTTCCCACCTCTGCTAGTGACAGCGGTTTTGCCGGGGATTTCATCCGCTCAGGATAAGTCAATGCATATTGAATGGGTACTCTCATGTCCGGATTCCCTAGTTGGGCAACAATGCTTGTATCCTGAAACTCCACATAGGAATGAATGATGCTTTCCGGATGAAGCAACACGTGAATTTGCTCATAGTCAAGCCCAAACAGCCAGTGTGCCTCTATGACCTCCAGCCCTTTGTTTACCATCGTTGCTGAATCAATCGTAATTTTGGCGCCCATCGACCAATTAGGATGCTTGAGTGCGTCTTCCACCGTAACTGTACGAAGCTGTTCTCTTGTCAAATCTCTGAAAGAACCGCCCGATGCCGTGAGGGTGATATGTGCCACATCTTTCATGCGCTCACCATTCAAGCATTGGAAGATAGCTGAATGCTCACTGTCAATCGGCAGCAACGGCACTCCTTTCGCCCGAGCTCGCTCTGTGACCAGATGACCGGCAGTAACCAGTGTTTCCTTATTGGCCACTCCAATCTGCTTCCCAGCCTCAATCGCGGCCAGCGTGGAGTGCAATCCGACACTGCCCATTACAGCCGTCACAACCATATCTGCTTCTGTATTTGCAGCCAGCTCAACGAGTCCTTCATTTCCCCAATGCAGTTCCATGCCGGATGGCAGTAAAGGACGAATTTCCTCCGCCAGCTGCTTGGTACCGACAGACACTTTTTTAGGCTGATAAAAATGCGCCTGTTCAGCAAGTAGCTTTATATTAGAACCGCCCGCCAAAGCCTCAACAGCAAACTCATCCGGGTGCATGGAAACTACATCCAGCGTTTGTGTTCCAATAGATCCGGTTGAACCGAGTACCGTAATTTTTTTCATGATGCACCTTCCTATCCTGAAAATCACTTTTATCCAGGAGCTCATTGTTTGTTATTCAGGGCAGCTATGCTATTGGTTTCATCCTTAGAATGACGCGGCGTGAGCAGCATAGAGATTAATCCTGAGCATGAACTAATAATCACCAGGTAAGTTTCATGGAAGCAGCATCAGCATATGTACAAATGGAAAAACGACAATCCAGCTGTCGCAGCGGTCTAATATCCCGCCGTGTCCTGGCAGCAGATTACCGGAATCTTTAATGCCGTACACTCGTTTATACGCAGATTGTACCAAATCGCCCAGTTGCCCCACAACCGCACAAGCCAAGCCAATACCGAAGGCTTTGGACCATGGCAGCAGTCCTCCTGACAATCCGGCGAATAGCAGAGCTATAACCAGTGCTAAAACAATCCCACCGATGGACCCTTCGACTGTTTTGTTTGGACTAATCGCAGGCCATAGCTTCGTCTTTCCTGCCATTTTACCTACAAAATAGGCCCCTGCATCACTTGCCCATATACAAGCCAGCAATAAAAAAGTCCATAATAGCCCATGTTCCATATGACGTGATTCAGCAATATACGAAAATCCAAAACCTATATAAACGGTACCAAGGAATAGCATAGCTACCGTTTGAATAGGGATTTTGTTCTTTGTTCCTACTGTAATGATCATAAAAGCTATCATTAGCAGCCAAAGCATGCTGGCAAAGGATAGTGGTGAATGCAAACCCAAAGGTTGATAAGGGAACACAAAAGCCAGTATGCTCACGTACCCAAGTAATGCCGTACCCCCAAAAGGAGATACATGCGTCATTCGTGCGAACTCATAAAATCCGATAAGGGCCATTGCCAAAATAAGCAAATGGTAGGCCAAGCCGCCCCACAGGACCATCGCCAAAAAGAATACGCCTGCCAGAATACCGGTAATTAATCTCTGTCTCAACGGCTTTCATCCTCCATTTACTTCAGTCCGCCATACCGTCGTGATCTTTGCTGATATTCGATCACTGCCTCGTATAAATGCTCTTTCTTAAATTCAGGCCAATAAATATCCGTAAACCATAACTCACTATAAGCAAGCTGCCAGAGCATAAAATTACTAAGCCTAAGCTCACCACTTGTCCGAATCAGTAAATCAGGGTCTGGCATATCACTGGAAAGCAATGTGTTACCGATCATATCGGACGTTATATCTTCCGCTTTGAGCTTCCCGCTCTCAATTTGGCGTCCCAACGTCTGCATACATTCTGTGATTTCCAGTCGACTTCCATAATTTAATGCAAAATTAAGAACAAGTCCGGTATTATTTTCGGTTCGCCGAATCGCTTCAGTCAGCGCATCAACGGTATGAGAAGGTAAGTGTTCCTTGTTTCCCATCATACGTACCTGCACATTTTTTTCAATCAGCTCATCCAGCTCAATAGCCAGAAATTCCTGTGGTAGCCTCATTAGAAAATCAACCTCGTCCTTTGGACGCGTCCAATTTTCAGTCGAAAAAGCAAACATAGTCAAATACTTAATGCCCAGTTCATCCGCTGCAATTGCTGTGCGTTTCACCGCCTTCATTCCATTTTGATGCCCTACAATCCGCGGCATTCCAATCCGTTTGGCCCATCTGCCGTTTCCATCCATGATGACAGCAACATGCTGCGGAATATTGTCTTTTGAAATGGCCGGTGTTTGCTGATTTTGTTCCCTGTTCCACCAAGACCGAACCCGTTTGATCATTCCAGTTCCTCCAGCATTCTCTGAAAATGTGCCTCAGGCTTGAAAAGAGACAAACCCCACCGTAAGGGAGGGGCTGCCATTCTTTTAGACTTCCATAATTTCTTTTTCTTTTGCAGCTAAAACTCTATCCACTTCAGCGATATATTTATCGGTCGTCTTCTGGATATCTTCCTGATGTTTACGAGATTCGTCCTCGGAAATATCACTTTTCTCCATTTTTTTGATATCATCATTTGCATCGCGGCGGATGTTACGAATAGCGATCTTCGCTTCTTCACCGTTCTTTTTCGTCATCTTTACCAGC
Source organism: Paenibacillus sp. 1-18 (assembly GCF_000520755.1). Classification (NCBI taxonomy): domain Bacteria; kingdom Bacillati; phylum Bacillota; class Bacilli; order Caryophanales; family Paenibacillaceae; genus Paenibacillus; species Paenibacillus sp. 1-18. Next base: position 21,458 of record NZ_ASSB01000330.1, on the reverse strand, counting down.
TCAGTTCTGCGCTCCTCTGTCAAAGCAGGAATGCTCAGACGGATGGTATTCCCATCATTCGAAGGCGTCAAACCCAGATCGGATTTTTGGATAGCACGCTCGATGTCTGCCAAGGAGGATTTGTCCCAAGGCTGAATCATCAAGGTCCGACTGTCAGGGGTGTTTACGTTCGCCAGTTGGTTGACTGGAGTCATTGCGCCGTAATACTCAACCTGCACACGGTCCAGTAAAGCTGGTGTCGCTCGCCCTGCACGCAAAGATGAAAGATCACGTTGCAATGCCTGAATTGCTTTTTGCATGCGCTCTTCTGCGCTTTTTTTCACGGATTGTGGCATTAATTTACACTCCCTTTGACGATCGTACCGATTTTCTCACCCAGCACGACACGTTTAATGTTACCTTGCTCTGTAATAGCAAAGACAATCAACGGAATATTGTTATCCATGCACAGCGAGGAAGCTGTGGAATCCATGACACCGAGGTTTTTATTGAGTACATCCAAATACGTGAGCTGCTCATATTTCTCGGCTGTGCTATCTTTAAACGGATCGGCTGAATATACACCATCCACTTTATTTTTAGCCATCAGAATCACTTCGGCTTCAATTTCAGCAGCTCTCAAAGCAGCTGTAGTGTCAGTCGAGAAGAACGGATTCCCTGTACCTGCAGCAAAGATAACAACCCGGCCTTTTTCCAGATGACGGATAGCTCTACGACGGATATAAGGCTCTGCAATTTGTTGCATCGCGATGGATGTCTGCACACGTGTAGGTACTTCAATTTGCTCCAAAGCATCCTGCAAGGCAAGTGAGTTCATTACCGTTGCCAGCATACCCATGTAATCTGCCGTTGCCCGATCAATCCCGTTGGCGCTACCAGCGATACCACGCCAGATATTACCGCCTCCACATACGATAGCAACTTCTACACCCAGTTCCACAACATCTTTGACTTGCTCGGCAATGGATGCGATCGTGTCTGCATCAATTCCATAACCGTTTGGTCCCGACAGCGATTCTCCACTAACTTTCAGGACTACACGCTTAAACACAGGTTTTTCCAAATGATCACCCTCCAATATTATTTATATTTTATGTAACAGGATAAGTGTCCTGTTGCAAGAAAAGGAACACTGATGTGTTCCATTTCCGTTTTTTATATTCGATTACCATTCATTGGTAATTATTGTTTTACTTGAGACATAACTTCATCGTAGAAGTTGTCTTCTTTTTTCTCCAGACCTTCACCCAGCTCAAAACGAACAAAGCGACGCAAGGAAATGTTTTCACCAATCGTACTGATTTTCTCGTTGATAAGTGTGGAGATTGTTTTGTCTGGATCTTTGATGAAAGATTGCTCCAGCAAGCAGAATTCTTCGTAGAATTTACCGATGCGGCCTTCAACCATTTTTTCAACGATTTTTTCTGGTTTACCTTCGTTCAAAGCTTGTGCTTTCAGGATTTCTTTTTCTTTTTCAATCTCTTCCTGTGGCACTTCTTCACGACGAACATAACGAGGGTTCGATGCAGCGATGTGCATTGCGATGTCGCGTACAAAATCTTTGAACTGGTCAGTTTTAGCTACGAAGTCTGTTTCGCAGTTTACTTCTACCAGTACGCCGATACGACCGCCTGCATGGATGTAGGACTCGACAACGCCTTCAGTAGCAATACGACCTGCTTTGTTGGCTGCAGCTGCAAGTCCTTTTTCGCGCAGAACTTCAACCGCTTTTGTCAAATCACCATTTGCTTCTTCAAGCGCTTTTTTGCAATCCAGCATTCCTGCGCCTGTTTTTTCACGAAGCTCTTTTACTGCGCTAGCATTAACTGCCATATTATTTCCCTCCAAATTTGGTTTTCCGTGGTATACACAAGTTTTATCCCTTAAAAAAAGGGTAGTGAGAGGTTATACACCTGCCAACCACCCTTTTCATTTAATTCATATAGGTATTTCCTAAAGGAAATATTATGCTGTAGTTTCTTCGCCTTGGTTTGCTTCCATAACTGCATCAGCCATTTTACCAGTCAGCAATTTAACAGCGCGAATCGCGTCATCGTTACCTGGAATAACATAGTCGATTTCATCTGGATCGCAGTTAGTATCAACGATACCAACGATTGGGATACCCAATTTACGGGCTTCAGCAACCGCAATACGTTCTTTGCGTGGATCAATGATGAACAGGGCGCTTGGAAGACCCTTCATGTTCTTGATACCGCCCAGGAATTTTTCAAGACGATCTTTTTCTTTGCGAAGAATGATAACTTCTTTTTTAGGAAGAACTGCGAATGTACCGTCTTCTTCCCAAGATTCAAGCTGTTTCAAACGATCAATACGTTTTTGAATGGTTTGGAAGTTAGTCAAAGTTCCACCCAACCAACGTTGGTTAATGTAGAATTGACCAACGCGTTCTGCTTCTTCTTTAACAGAATCTTGCGCTTGTTTCTTTGTGCCTACGAACAGGATTGTACCATTCTCAGCTGCAATGCTTTTTACAAAGTTGTAAGCTTCCTCAACCTTTTTCACTGTCTTTTGCAAGTCAATGATGTAAATACCGTTTCTTTCAGTGAAGATATAACGATCCATTTTCGGGTTCCAGCGACGTGTTTGGTGACCAAAGTGAACCCCAGCTTCCAAAAGCTGTTTCATGGAGATTACTGCCATCTTCACACACCTCCTAAGTTTGGTTTTTTGTGTGTCCTCCGCCGACATCATCTTTCATAAAGACTTTCTATTGAAAGCACCCTTTACGAAATTAACCGACGTGCGTTTTTAACACCGTCAATTAATATACCATAACACTTGCATCGTTGCAACTAACTTTTCGACAATAGTTGAATCCATGCAAAAGCGACCCGTTTACTTCAATCTGTCGAGCTTTTTAGCAAAAAAAATAAAGCCGTCCACTTCCCGTACTGGTCAGTTGGACGGCTTCTTCGTAATTTTAGTAATAATAGAACCGAAATCCTCACCTTTGGCAAACTGGTAGGTACCGGTACGAATTTTGGTATTGATTTTTTGAGCCTTAGCCGCAGCCTCAAATGCACTGGCATCTGACACAACGCCCGCCTTTTCCAATCCAGATGCCACACTTCTCAAATTACTTCCCGATGCAATGCTATATCGCACTTGCGGAGTAGCAGGCTGCTTAGGGGTATCTGGAGTAGTTGCAGCACCAGATCCTTTCGTTTGCGGCTGTTCCGGATTTTTCATTATAGTCGTACTGGCCGCAGGCTTGGAAGCAGTCGAAGGCGCGCTGTTCGCAGGTGCTTTTGGTGTTGATGGCGTTTGGGCTGGTTTTGCCTTTTGGGGTGTAGTCGGTGTTTTGCTGCCTTCCTTGATCACCTTATTTCGCCATTCCTCTTCCGTCATCTTCGGATCAGAACTGTCACTGATCTGAAGATTTAATCCGGCTGCCGCCTTCTCCAATTGCTCACGGGTCATGTTTTTCGGATCCATTGAGGATGGCTGTGATTGTCCCTGACCGATCATCGCCAGTTGCAGCAGCAGTGCGCCTGTTACAAGTCCGGTACCCATGCCCAGCATAAATGAACGATTTTTGATCACTTCAGATCCTCCCGTTCTGCCAGTTGCAATATGAGCTGTACCTCACCCCGCTGGATACCTGATTGCTTAGCTATGTAATCCACCGATTTCCCCTGCTCATAGAGCGCAAACAGCTCTTGATAACGATCACGGATTGATTCTGGCTCCTGTTCAGTTTCAGGCTCTTGCAACGCCGTCTGGTCATGACCAGCTATAAGAGGAGCGTTTGAAACAGAATGCTCTTCTTGTATGGACATAGAAGACTGCGGTCTGTGGAACTGGCCATAGGCAGCCGCTGCCTGTTGAGAAATACCTGTATAGCGTATTTCCTCAGACACAGGCTCCATTTGAGCAGAGGCCGCAGCAATCGCAGTCTGTCGCTCGAGCTCGACGATTCGGTTCCGCAGCTCAGCCACCTGCTCCTGTAATGCCGCCTGCTTAGCTGCGTGTTCCTGCTTCATACCAGATACGAGTTCAATCAACTCGTCATTATCGCTTTCAATATCGGCCATGTATTGCTCCAGTATAGCCTCGACCTTTTGGACGACGACCTCTTCTGTTCCCCGATCCGGCTGACGCTTAGGCAGCAGCCAGGCGTAGACAACAGCTGCAACGCCCAGCAGAACAATATAAATCCATGGTTGGTCCACTGCCCATCGTCTCCTTTAATTATGCTTCTCCCCTGTTGTCATCAGAGCGAAAAATCAATGTGGTGTCCCTTGTACGGATGCTCTGCCGGATGCTCTTTTGGCAGCTCGTTCTCAGCAGTTCGTGAACGGTTCTGCTGTGAAGATTCCCTGCTCTGGCCTCCTGTTTGCCGTTCATCAACAAATGTTTCCGCAGACTCATCTACCGCACTGCTTCGCTGACGCATGTTCTCCGTCTCCAGCGCGGTCTTTTGTCCTAGCAGTGCCTGGTCATTCATCGGCCGCTGCTGGGACTCACTTTGGTATCTACCTGCTTCACTGGTACGAGGCACAGCAATTTGCAATTCAACAGCTTTCAAGCTCATTGGACCACACCCTTTCCGATTGAGCATCCGTGTATGTTTTCCGAGGAATACAATGTTGAGTTAGAATCTGTATACCAAATTATACATAAGAGGACATGCTGATGTCTCCCTCATGATAATAAAACGCCATTCTTTCCACTGAATCTTTAATAAATTTCGTATATCTGCCGATAACTATTTTAGAGCCGCCGTAAATTACATTTTTTACTTCTACCCGTGCACGGCTCGTATCTTCCAATGTTCGTTCAATTTCCAGCATTCTGGACTTGGTTTCCAAAAGCTCATGCTCATTAGATTTTTTAGTAGATGTCAGTTTAATTCGCATGGCCATTCTGTCAGGTGCAAGCTGTCCATTGGCAGCCAGCTGATCCAATATGGTGAGGGCCTTATTGGTTTTATCCTGGCTGGCTGTCTGTTGCTTCAAACGTGCACGCAGCTCTGTCAGCTCATCACGCAGTTCTGGAAGCACACCCACTTCAACAATGGTAGCTGTGGACATCGTATTACCGATGGTACGCGCCACTACCTTTTCACCAGCTTGTACATTGCCACCCACGATGAGTCCTTTTGTCCCCTCACAGATTACATTTTTACTCGCTTTAATCTGGGAATGCATAATGCTCTGGGATACGAGAATATCGCCTCCCGCAATGACATTACCGTCTTGTATAAAGGAGCATTTTACATTTTGTGCTGCTTTGACAAAACCCTTGTGGTATCCAATAATGCCGCCACTGATTTCCACTGAACCTTCCGCTTCCAATTCAGCACCTTCCACACCACCGATGACACGGATATCGCCAGCAGCCCGAACACGAAAACCTGTCAAAACATTCCCACGAATGACGACGGTTCCAACAAAATCAATGTTACCTACACTATAATCTACATCCCCATTCACTTCATATACAGGGAAGACATTAAGTTTGCCCTTTTCAGTTGTAGTTACCAATCCATCAATGGCCGCATACATCGCAACGCCTTCTGGATGAATCACTACATTTTTTCCAATTTTAAAGCGAGCCTCTCTACCCGGAAGAAAAGGAATTTCCTCTCCAGTTACAGCAATACCCGGTACACCCGGCAGAGGATCAACCCGTTCGGCGATCAGTTGTCCACGCTTTACATTTCTCAAACGAGTTAATTCTTTATAGTCCACCCGTCCATCAATGGTTTCGAGCGGCTTATGTGCATATTCTCCAGTCACGATCTCGGCCAGATTAATTTTTCCGTCTTTGCCATGGATCGGCTGCTTTCCCTGAGCGATTAACAATTTGGTGAAGAAATGATCTTCCGGCCGTGCCACAAATGCATGAATCGCATCAGTAATTAAACCATAGGATATTTTTTGGCTGCTCAGAAAACGCTCTAGTTCTTCCACAGTGCAGTTAAAGCCTTCTTCACGTTTGGCAAACTCCAAATAGGCGGTTTGTTTGTCAGGTGAGACAACCACTTTTAAAAACTGGTCCAAAGCATATTGCTTCTCCACAGGGGTGCTCCTTCCGTCTAACTGTTACTGTAACCTCCCGTACGTTAATCTTTACGCATTAGCAAATCCCGTTGTTTGTCCAATGTCGCTCTCAGGCGTAATATTGCCTTGGAATGCAACTGTGAAATTCTCGATGGAGAGAGCGACATGACCTCAGCAATTTCACTGAGTGACAAATCCTCGTAATACAATAAAGAAACAACGATACGCTCTTTTTCAGTCAATTTGTCAATGCCTTGTGCAAGAGCATCACGAAGTGTAAATTCATTGACTTTATGATCCGGATTTTTCGCCTTTTCGTCCACCAAAAGAGAAAGCCGTGTTTCCGACTCTTCCTCGCGGATTGGGTCCTCCAGTGAAACGATCGACATAACGGCGACTTCCTGAATCATATTTTGAAACTCTTTTTCGGAAACATCCAAATAATGGCTCATCTCTTCATCGCTTACCGTGCGCAAATATCTCTGTTCCAAATGCTGATAGGCATCTTCAATTTTCTTCGCTTTTTCCCTAACTGAACGGGGGACCCAATCCCCTTGACGAAGACCATCCAAAATCGCTCCCCGAACACGCCAAGAAGCATAAGTCTCAAACTGTAAACCACGTCCATAATCGAATTTCTCCAAAGCATCAATCAAACCCATGACACCGTTACTCGCCAAGTCGTCTTTGGATACATTTTTTGGTAAGCCTACTGCAAGCCGACCTGACACATATTCTACGATATGAAGATACTTTTCAATTAACTGCTTTTTTGCTTCCTTGTCACCGTGTTCTTTCCATTGCTCCCACAGCTCGGAATGGTTTAAATGAGCGGCTTTTCGCTCGTTCATCGGCTTCACCCTCCTTATTTGTCTGTCAGGTGACGAACGGCCTTGGCCAATTCTTCAGGGTTCTTGTTGGAAACCAGCTTAGGCGGGTTTAAAGGTGCGAAACCATTTTCTTCCCCGTCCGTCTGCTCTGGTTTTGGTTTCAGCAATTCATTCAGATTTTCATTTTCGTCTGGTGTCGTCAGGTCCAGATTCTCACCTACGCCATCTACCTGAGAGCTTGCCCGGTTTTGGGCATTCCCCAGATCTGGCCGCGCTACAACACCAAGTGTCCAGCGCAGCACAAATGCAAGCAGGAACCAAAAAACGAAGGCGATCAAGCCACGAATTAAGCTCGTGGTCAGCAGATTGCTGCCAACGGACAACACAAAAGTCAGAACAAATCCGACTACTCCAGACCAAAGATTAATGCGTAAGCTGCCAAATAACATGATTATAATTCCTTTACACCTTTTTGTACGCTTCGAATATTCAAAACGCCGGTTTCACAGTCCAACTCAATCGTTCGTCCATAATTACCACCGGTATCCTCGGCAATCAAAGGGATACCAAGATCTACAAGCATTTCCTTACATGATTCTACATTGCGCGGACCAATCCGCATGGTATCTCCACTACCGGCGAAGGCAAACATCTGGGCTCCCCCTGCCATTTTGGCAATCAACCTGCGCCGTTCGGCTCCCAATTTCAGCATTCGCTCAAATAGCTCTGGCAGTGCTGTATCCGCATATTTAGCAATGTTTAATTGCCCTTCACGTGCAATATCCGAGGACGGTAACATCACGTGGGCCATGCCTGCCAGTTTCAAATGAGGATCGTAGAGGGTCAATCCGACGCAGGAGCCAAGTCCTGTCGTACGAATCGAATTCGGGTTGCTGGTTACATTTAAGTCTGCCATACCGACCTTAATGACGCTTTTATCCTCAATCATCGTTCATCGGGACTCCTAACGACCTAAAAATTTTCCCGAACGATTCTGGATCAGGAATCAGGAAAAATTGACCCTCAATCTGATTCTGACCTTCCAGAAACGATGTGTCAATCAATAAAGCCGCATCCCCCATTTGCCCAAATTGGAGCAGTCCGTAGCTAAGAATGGCTCCGGCCATATCCAAAGCCAGCGCAGGGACTGTCGGATACATAGACAAGCGTGTGAAATCCGCCAGCGAGGACAGGTATGAACCTGCTAAAATATTTCCGATTTCGGACAGGGCTGAATGCTCCATTTCGTTAAAGCTGTCCTCATCATCTGAGGGAATATTCGCCAAACGGGAAAGCAGACTTTTGGCCGCCTGAGGCTGCAATATAAAAAATAGATTGCCAGGGGCTTCCCCTTCGACCCTAAAAAACACGGCAACAACAAGCTGCTCATCTCCACCGACTTTTTCAGCAATTTCCTCAAAGGGCAGCATTTGTACCTTGGGCACACCCATATCTATCGGTTTATTGAGAAGCCGGGAGAGCGCTGTAGCAGCGTTCCCCGAACCAATATTGCCAACTTCTTTCAGAACATCCAACTTAAACTCTTCAAGGTTACCAAGATTCTCCATAGATTAATCCTCTAAGCCTTCCAGTTGGTTCATTTCACTCCGATTCAGGACTTCGGACAAGTTCAGCATGATCAACAGGCGCTCTTCACCGATTTTAGCAACTCCGCGAAGGTACTTAGCTTTGACTCCCCCGACCACTTCCGGTGGTGTCTCAATGTTATCGGTGTTCAGGTCAATAACGTCATTCGCCGAATCTACGATAAAGCCGACTTGCATCTCACCTACCGCAACGATAATGATTCGAGTTTGATCCGTATATTCAGCTTCTGGCAATCCAAAACGGCCGCGAAGATCAATGACCGGGATAACTACACCTCTCATATTGAATACGCCTTTAACAAAATCGTATGTTCTCGGAACCCGGGTAATTGGCACCATGCGTTCAATAGATTGGACTTTTTCTACTTCAACACCGTACTCCTCTTCACCAAGCTTAAATACGATAACTTTAATTTCTTCTCCCATGTCTAAAAACCCTCCTTATTGATGTCAGCAATCTCACATTTCTTTCATTTTTAATGAAGACATTATTTAATGAAGACATTCGGGTCAATGATCAAAGCAACCTGACCGTCACCCAGAATCGTGGCACCTGAAATTCCTTGAATGTTTGGAAGGTACTTGCCCAAATTTTTAAGGACAATTTCACTTTGTCCCAAAAAGTCCTGCACGGAAAGTGCTGCCAGACGGTCTCCCTTGCGGATGACCACGACCTCAGTCTCTTCTTCTTCATCTTCATTGAAGTCGGGTACCTCAAACAGCTGACTCAAGGAGATTAGCGGGATATGGGATTCACGGAAAGCGATCATTTTATTGCCATGTACCGAACGAATTTGTGTTCGTTTGACGATGGCGGTCTCCACAATGGAGGACAAAGGAATTGCATATTTTTCAGAGCCGATCTGTATCATCATTGCTGCAATAATGGACAGGGTCAGTGGCAATTGTACAGAGAAATTGGTGCCTTTGCCCAGGGTAGAGTGAACGGTAACATTGCCACCCAAAGCAGTGATTTTGGATTTTACAACATCCAGACCAACACCGCGCCCTGATACGTCTGAAATCACCGCCGCTGTACTGAAGCCTGGAGCAAACAGCACCTGATAGGCTTCTTCATCGGTCATGACGGCTGCCTGTTCTTCTGTCAAAATTCCTTTGGAAATAGCACTTTTCAGTACCTTATCGCGATTAATGCCATTCCCGTCATCTTCAATCTCGATAAATACGTTGTTCCCACTATGAAAGGCACGCAATTGCACCGTTCCTGTCTCTGGCTTGCCAGCGGCAATACGATCTGCTACCGACTCAATTCCATGATCCACGGAGTTACGGAGCAAATGCACCAGGGGATCGCCAATTTCGTCGATAACGGTGCGGTCCATTTCAGTCTCTGCACCAGTAATAATCAGATCCAGTTTTTTATCCAGTGATTTGGCCAGATCGCGCACCATTCGCGGAAAACGATTGAAAACCGTATCCACCGGGACCATCCGTAATTTAAGCACGACGTTTTGCAAATCACTGCTCACACGGCTCATGTGTTCTACCGTTTCTGTCAGTGCCGGATTGGAGGCCTCACTCGCCAACTGCTCCAACCGCACTCGGTCAATGAGCAGCTCGCTGAATAAATTCATCAGTACGTCCAGACGTTCAATATCTACACGAATGGTACGGTTATGTGTAGGTGCAGGAGCCTTGGCTGCTGGTGCTTTACCCGAGGCTGGCTTAGCGACAGAGGCCGCAGTTGGAGACTGCGGCTGGGATGGAGCGGGTTGTTGTACGGCAACAGCCTCCTGCACCGCAGCAACCTCTGCCAGTCCGGCAGTAACTTCGCTCATTTGTTTAAGAGATTCCTGATCCAGCTGAACTACGGAGACAGTGTCGATTTCGGAAATACCTGCAATTTCCTTTTCAAGCTCCCCGACTTCTTTCTGCGTTATGTAATATAACGAGAAGCTTTGTTCAAATTTCTCCTGCTCAATATCCTGAACGGACGGATAAGCTTTCACGATTTCACCGGAGTTTTCCAGCGTGTTGAATACCATAAAAGCGCGTGCCGCCTTCAACTGGCTGTCTGAGCTGATTGTCACCTGTATATAGTGAACGCGATGTCCCTCGGAAATAGATTGCTCCAGTACAGAATACTGAAATTGATCCAGAACAAGCCCAGCACTTTCGCTACTGTCCACTTTTGTAGATGGAGAAGCCTCAGAAGCAGCGCCCGTACCGGACTTTTGGAAATCACCACTCACAATGGATTGCAGTGAAGCTACAATGGAGGAAACATCCGCTTTTCCATCACCGCCCTCTGTAATGTTCTGCACCATGGACTCCAGAGCATCCAATCCTTTGAATAAGGTATCGAATATAAATTCATGCATCGCCAGCTTGTTGTTACGAACTAGATCAAGAACGTTTTCCATTTGGTGAGTGAGCGATGCCAGATCTTCAAACCCCATCGTAGCAGCCATTCCTTTGAGGGTATGGGCAGAACGGAAAATCACCTGAACGATGCCTAGATCTGTAGGGTTGCTTTCCAGTTGAAGCATATTTTCGTTAAGAGATTGCAGATGATCATTCGACTCATCAATAAACATGTTTAAATATTGGTTCATGTCCATTGTGAGACACCTCCTCCATGAGTTACACTCCGATTATTTCACAACTTGTACAAGCTTGGGGGCGATCTCCTGCATAGGCAGAAGGTGACGCACACATTTTAACTCCACCGCTGAGCGGGGCATTCCATACACTACACAAGTTTCCTCATTTTCAGCAAATGTGGACTGCACCCCTGCATCATACAGCTTTTTCATCATTTTGGCTCCGTCGCTTCCCATACCGGTTAACAACACTAGATGCCGTTCCAACGAGGTTAACGAGAGCAAAGATTCGAACATCGTATCTACAGACGGACGGTGGCCATTACGAGCTTCTTCCATCTTCAGTGATACGGTGTATTTACCGCCCGCTCCTGACACAATTCTTAACTGATAACCTCCTGGAGCGATATAGGCGGTACCGGTCTCAAGCGTCATTCCCTGCTCTGCCTCCACCACTCGAAGAGGACTCAACGTATTTAGACGTTGCGCCAGCGAACGAGTAAAGTTTGGCGGCATATGTTGAACGATGACGATAGGGGCGGGAAAATCCCCAGGAATGCGCTCCAGCAACGTCTTCAGCGCCCTCGGGCCGCCTGTAGAGCATCCAACCGCCACCAGCTTGCGAAAGTTGGACGTATGCACACCTTTTTTAAAAGACGGCTCCTTGGGGGCAGATGGAGCTGCAGATGCCGTTACCGGAGGAGTTGTCGCCGCAGGAGTGGATGAAGTTACGGTCTTCCGATGCTCCGGCTTAACCAGCCCTGCCTTATCCGTACTCTGCAGCGATTTGGCAGCAGCCGTATCGGAAATATTCAGTTGCCCTTGCTTTCGTCCCGTACCATTGGATGGTTCCCGCTTCGGCTGCACAGCAGATGCTTTCACTGGCTTGCTTGGCTGAATCGCTGATGAGTCTTTGCGACCGACCGCCATAGATGGCACTGACTGCTGCCGTTGCGTTTCCGGCCTGGCATTGGCCTGAACAGGCTTGCCAGCATCTGGCTTAGGCTGTACTGATCGAGCAGGCGGAGAAGCAAGCGGAGTTATAGATGCCTTGTCAGCCGGCGCTTTACTTTCCACTTGTTTCTCAGTCACAGCCTGTCCTTCTAAAGGTTTTTCCAGTGGCGTTTTTTCCACTTGCTCCAACGCAGCTTTGCGCTCATTCGCTTCCTCACGCTCCAAACGGCTGCGTACTGCTTGCATAGCCGTATGCATCTGCTCCAGCAGCGCCTTGCTTACCTGCCCAATGTCTTGCGCATGAGATATGGATGGCTTTCTTATAAAATCGAAAGCTCCTGCCTCCAGAGCCATGATGGTCTCCTTCATGCCTTGCTCATTAATACCAGACAGCATAATGACAGGCAACGGATGGGCAGCCATAATCAGCGGCAACGCTTCAAGCCCATTCATTTCAGGCATTTCAACATCCAGGGTAACCAGATCCGGCTGCAACTCCTTTACTTTCTCTACAGCCTCTTTGCCGTTGGCGGCTGTACCTACGATGTTGAACGACTCATCCCTTACAATTAAATCTGAAATAATTTTGCGCATAAAGGCCGAATCATCTACAACCAGCACCCGGTAAGCACACATGTTAAACACCTCTGTTTCCTCTCATCAAAATCAATGGACAGAACGTCGCAGCCATTTTTGCATAAAACCTTTAATTCCGCTCAATGTACCAGATTGCGGAGCCTGCGGCATTGCTGCAAAACGATGCGCCAGATTCAGTACATCCCTGGAAGCCGCACATCCCGGAAAGGCAACCCAAAAAGGTACTTGCCTTTTGACTGCCTGCATGACATGAGTATCATCACTGATATGTCCAAGCAACGGGATGTCGATCTTCAAAAAGCGTCTCGCTACAAGTGCAATCTTATCGGCAACTTGACGGGCCTCATTATCGTTATCGGCACGATTGACTATAATTTTGAATACCGTATCCCTTTGCAACCCGCTCACGACTTTGATTAGCGCATAGGCATCTGTTAAGGAGGTCGGTTCCGGTGTGGTTACAACTATACATTTGTCAGCTGAAGTGATAAATTTAAGGTTTTCTTTGGACAAACCCGCACCGGTGTCAAACAAAATATAATCCAAATTTGCCGCCATTTTCTCCACTTCATCGGCAAAATAATTCAGGTCATCATCTGATAGCGAAAACAGCTCGCTCAAGCCCGATCCTCCGGCAATATAAGGCAGACCACCTACACCCGTTTGAATAATTTCATCAATTGATTTTTCACGTTTCAGCAGGTGAAGAAGATTGTATTGTGAGTTAGCCCCCATCAGCACATCAATGTTGGCCATACCAATATCAGCGTCAAATACAAGTACTCTTCGACCAAGGGATTGCAAAGCCAGAGCAAAGTTGAGCGTGAAATTGGATTTTCCTACCCCGCCTTTACCGCTGGTAACCGTTACAATTTTCGCTTGGCGATCACGTGGGGGCAATCGGTATTTATCCAAGTCCGAAACCATTTGTCTAAGTGATTGGGCTTGGTCACTCATACAGAATCTCCGTTATCTCCTGATGATGCTTTGGCTCCGAGCAGCATACTTGTCACCATTTCTGTATCTGGATGAAGAAGATCATCAGGAACATTTTGACCGTTAGTGATATAGGCCAGTTGCATCGGAAAATGATGCAATAGATTAAACACTCCACCACAGCTACCTGTCTCATCCATCTTCGTAAATACTACTTTACCAAGACCGAATTTACTGAAATGACTGGTAATATTGAGCATGTCCTTGCTTTTGGACGTCAGACTGAGCACCAGATACGTCTCACTTTCCTTAATAGGTGAAAGCAGACTTTGCAGTTCTGAAACAAGCAATTCATTACGATAGTTTCGTCCTGCAGTATCCATAAGGATCAGGTCACAATGCTCCAGACGCTGAATGGCTCTGTGAACATCCCCGGGAGATTGCACAACCTCAAGCGGTACATTCAAAATCGTAGCATATGTACGCAGTTGCTCGACGGCTGAAATACGATATGTGTCAGAGGTAATAAATCCAACCTTGCGATGATGCTTAAACAACTGCTCCGCCGCCAGCTTGGCAATGGTCGTTGTTTTTCCCACCCCCGTAGGGCCCGCCACATACACAATTTTGGTATCTTTTGAGATGCCCTTGTCCAGTCTGGTCTGAATAAATTCGGTCACTTCTTCACGAAGGGCTTGTTCCCAATCAAAAGACTCCGGAGCAAAAGGGCGCTCACTACGACGCTCATATACTCGTTCGACCCAATACTCCAGCAGATCACGTTCCACTTCCTGTTCCAACAATCGCTCACAAATCTCTTGCAATGGCTCCGGCCAAGTACTTTCCAGCGAAGAGTTGCGGGAAAAGCGAGTCATCATAGCTTTCATTTCCCGTAATTCATTGAGCAAAGCCTGATTTTCCGCTGCTCCGTTCTTGTCTGGAAGCCTTGTTTCGATTGGTTGCTTTAATAGCTCACTGGTCGTTTCCATGTTCGAAAGCGAGGCTTCCTTTTTAAGGAGCTGAGCAGTTGTTTCCTGATTATAATCAGACACGGTTGATGAATGGTCTTTGTCTGATGCAGTTTGCTCCGAACCAGCTGTTAAATCACCCATTCCCTCTCTGGGACTGACCGTCATCTGCGTAACCCGTCGGTAAGCTTCTGGAGCGGTTTGTCTGGGAACCACAGGCGTGGACGGCACCTCCGGCTGCTCAGGTTCCTTCATTATAGAAAGGGGCTGTTGTCGTGGTGTTCCCATCCGCTGAGGCTTTTGAGACTGCTTCTCCTCTACCGCAGCAACCACTTCAATTTTCTTTTTGCTGAACATCCCCATAAAGCCGCCGACCTTGACTTCCTTCGTGCTTAAAATGACGGCATCGGTTCCTAAGTCACCTCTGATTTGCAGCATGGCTTCCGGCATGGTATCCACTACATATCGTTTCACTCTCATAAGTTCACCACCCCGACACTTTGAATTTCAACGTTCGGCTCCAGCTCACTATACGACAGCACCGGGACATCCTGCATTGTCCGTTCCATCACTTGCCGCAAATACATGCGGATTGTTGGTGACGTTAATACGATCGGCTGCTGTCCGGATTGAATGAGACGATTGATTTGCTCCATCATCTTCTGGTACACGTTTTGCGTGGACACCGGATCAAGGGCCAAATAGCTTCCTTGCTCAGACTGTTGCACACTTTCGGCAATTTTCTTCTCCAGTCCCGGTCCTACGGTAATGACACGCAGCGTCTCACCTTGCTGAGCAAACTGCTGTGTAATCTGACGGGACAACGCCTGACGTACATATTCAGTCAACACATCGGGATCCTTTGTATAAGTACCGTAATCAGCCAGCGTTTCGAAAATAGTCACCATATCGCGTATGGAAATTTTTTCCCTCAATAACTTAGCCAATACTTTTTGTACATCTCCAATTGCCAGCACGGAAGGAATAAGGTCGTCCACCAGCACTGGATAATTTTCCTTGAGGTTGTCGACCAACGACCGTGTTTCCTGTCTGCCAAGCAACTCATGAGCATGTTTCTTGATCGTTTCCGTTAGATGAGTAGCTACGACTGAAGGTGGGTCAACAACGGTATAGCCTGATAGCTCCGCAACATCCTTGGTATTCTCATCAATCCAGAGCGCAGGCAATCCAAAGGCCGGCTCCGTGGTTTCAATACCAGTAATGGAATCGTCGTCATATCCCGGGCTCATAGCCAGATAATGATTCAGCAGCAGTTCTCCGCCGCCTACCGTATTGCCTTTAATTTTAATTACATATTCGTTCGGCTTGAGCTGAATATTATCCCGTATACGAATGACCGGTACAACCAAACCCAGCTCCAGGGCGCATTGACGGCGGATCATGATAATCCGATCCAGTAAATCCCCACCCTGCTGTGTATCAGCCAGCGGAATCAGCCCGTACCCGAACTCAAATTCAATCGGATCAACTTGAAGCAAATTAATGACACTTTCCGGACTACGTACCTCTTCAATTTGTTGCTCCTCTTCCAGTTGTTCATCCGCTATTTGCTTGCGTTCCATATTGCCCTGCATCCTGCGGGCCGCGAAAAATAGCAGAACGGCCAATGGGAGGGTTGTAATAATATGAATTGGCGTGAAAAAGCCCAATAATGCAATCGTAGCAGCTACAATGTAGATCAGCTTTGGATATGAAAAGAGCTGCCCGGTTAAATCCTCTGCCAAGTTTCCATCTGACGTAGCTCGCGTAACTATCAAGCCTGACGCTGTGGATATGAGGAGTGCAGGAATCTGACTAACCAGTCCGTCACCGATGGTAAGAACAGAATAAGTCGACAGTGCCTCTTGAAATCCTTTTCCCTGAACGGCCATACCGATAATAAAGCCGCCGACCAGGTTAATGATCAAAATGATAATACTGGCGATAGCGTCACCTTTAACGAATTTACTCGCACCGTCCATCGCTCCGTAAAAATCCGCTTCACGTTCGATTTTACTGCGTCGTTCACGGGCTTGCTGCTCATTGATCAGACCTGCATTCAGATCAGCATCAATACTCATTTGTTTACCCGGCATCGCATCCAATGTAAACCGTGCGCCTACCTCAGCAACCCGCTCAGACCCCTTGGTGATAACGATAAACTGCACAACCACCAGAATCAGGAAGACTACAAAACCGACCGCAATTTGTCCCCCTGCAATCCAGCTACCGAACGTAGCCACGACCTCCCCTGCATGTCCCTCACCTAAAATGAGCTTGGTCGTGGAAATATTAAGCGCCAAACGAAACAACGTGGTGATAAGCAGCAATGAAGGAAAAATAGAGAATTGCAAAGCTTCCTTCGTGTTCATAGAAACAAGTAGAATCATCAAAGCAATTGATATATTGATGACGAGTAAAATATCGAGCAGCCATGAAGGGATCGGGAGAATCATCATAAGAACGATGCCGATGACGCCTGCAAGGACAGTTATTTCTTTTATTTTCACGGGTCTCTAGGCCTCCGATCCCTTTATTTCACTTTTCCTTTTAATTTATATACATACGCCAGCACTTCGGCAACGGCCTGAAACAGATCAGCTGGTATCGCATCTCCGATTTCAGCCCTTTGAAACAGCGCCCGCGCCAGCGGCTTGTTTTCCATCGTTATAACGCCGTTTTGCTTGGCAATTTCCTTAATTCGGAGTGCTACGTAATCTTGCCCTTTCGCAATAATCTGAGGGGCTTCCATCTCCGAACCGTCATATTTCAAAGCCACAGCAAAGTGCGTAGGGTTGGTGATGATGACATCTGCATTGGGAACCTCCTGCATCATACGCTGCATGGCCATACGGCGCTGCCGTTCGCGGATTTTCCCTTTGATCAGCGGGTCACCCTCCATCTTCTTGTACTCATCCTTGATGTCCTGTTTGGACATCCTCAGATTTTTCTCATGCTCAAAGCGTTGATACATATAATCCAATACCGCTAAAATGAACAGCACCACACCAATTTTGAGCCCCAGTTCCATCGTTAGTGAAGCTGTAAAACTCAACATTTGATCGCCTGACATTTCAGCCAGCTTGGGGAGATCGGCCTTTGTTTTCCAAAGTACGCTGTACACCAGATAACCAATGACGGTCATCTTTAAAACAGATTTAAGGAATTCAACCAATGATCTCATGGAAAAAATGTTTTTGAAGCCTTTAATCGGATCAATCTTGCTAAGCTTGGGCGTGATGCCCTCTCCGGTTAATAAAAAACCGATCTGCATGTAATTCGCCGCTATCCCGATGACAATCGCCCCAATAAAAATTGGTGCCAGCATAATGATGATTTGCACGCCATACTCACCCATCATCAGCAGCGTTGTGTTTGGCGTTACCTCCATAGTGAGGCGATTCATAAATATATCCCGAAACAAGCGGACCGCATGATCCTTAAAATACCCGCCAAAAATCATAAGGCAAAAAAACGTAATCAGCAGGACGCCAGAGGCGGGCAACTCCATGCTTTTGGCAACCTGGCCTTTTTGTCTTGCATCTTGCTTCTTTTTGGGTGTAGCTTTTTCCGTTTTTTCCCCTGAGAACAGCTGCAGGTTCATAGCATATTTAAATGACAAACTACGTTCCTCCAAACCAGATATTAAGGACGGTTGCCCATAATATCCAACAAGTTGCGCATGGATTCGAACATCACAGAAAACAATTTTTCGAAAATAAAAGCAAAACTTGGCATGAGAAGCAGCAACATGAACAACCCCACAATAATTTTAAGCGGTACACCAATAACGAAAATGTTAAACTGAGGGGCTGTTTTTGCTAAAAAGCCGAGTCCCACATCCGTCAGAAAGGTAGCTACTACAATAGGAGCAGCAATTTGGAAGGCTAGCAAAAATGATTCCGCAAAGGAACGTACCAGGAATTCAGTTACACTGCCACCATACAGCTTCACAAAAAAATCATTTGTCAGCGGTACCCAATCATAGCTATATAAGATCGCATTTAGCAGGTGATGGTGTCCATTTATACTTAAAAAGAACAATACAGCGATGGCAAACTTGAAATTCCCCGTTAAAGGCGTTGAAGCCCCTGTCATGGGATCAAACACGCTGGCCATCCCGAAACCCACCTGTAGATCAATAAATGAACCTGCGGTCTGGATCGCTGTTATGAACAAATATGCAGTAAACCCCAACAGCAGCCCAATCAGCACTTCACGACCTACTAACAGCACATACGCTACATCGGTCGGTACCTGTTGATGTGTACCGTAGGTAAGATACACAATCAAAGCCAAAAAGCCTGAAATTCCAACTTTAAAGATATTAGGGACTCCTCGGGTTGAAAAGATAGGCGCTACTACAAAAAACGAGGCAATCCGACAAAAAATCAGCAAAAAAACAGGAAAACTCTGTAACACTATGTTCATAGCTTTCAGCCTAACCTATATATTTGTACAAATTGTCCAGAATGTTATACGTAAAGTCCACTAATGTGGTCAATATCCAGGGTCCGAACAAAAGCAACGCCAGCAATACGGCGACAATCTTCGGAACAAAGGCCAGTGTCTGCTCCTGAATTTGGGTTGTCGCCTGAAAAATGCTGATAATCAAACCCACGACTAGCCCCAAAATCAGCATCGGAGCGCTCACCTTGAGTACAATGTACACCGCTTGTCCAGCCAGGGAAATAATAAACTCCGAAGTCATTGCCGTCCTCCTTGATTGCTGTCCTTGCAGGAAATATTCATGTGTTAAAACTTAGAAGCAATGATTTGACGACCAAATACCAACCATCTACAAGCACAAACAGCAGTATTTTAAAAGGAAGTGAAATCATTACCGGTGGCAGCATCATCATCCCCATAGCCATGAGTGTACTCGACACTACAATGTCTATAACTAAAAATGGTATGAAAATCATAAAGCCCATTTGAAATGCCGTTTTCAACTCACTGATTGCATAAGCCGGAACCATTACCGTTAATGGAATTTCCTGATAATTTTTTGGTTTTTCCATCTTGGTGTATTTCATAAAAAGCAGTAGATCCTTCTCACGTGTATGAGAGAACATAAAAGTCTTGATCGGTACCGATGCCTTGTCCAGCGCCTGAGACTGTGTTATATCTCCCTTGAGATAAGGCTGAAGCGCAGTTTCGTTCATCGCCGAGAACGTCGGTGCCATGATGAATAAAGTGAGAAACAAAGCCAGACCGACAAGCACCTGATTGGGCGGCATCTGCTGCGTTCCCAGCGAGGTTCGCACAAAGCCAAGCACAATCACAATTCGTGTAAAACTTGTCATAAGCACAAGTAACGCTGGCGCTACACTAATGACTGTTATAAGTAAAATAATAGACAGCGAGGTGGCACCGGGCTGTCCTTTGTCCGAATTGCCGACTTGAATATCAATGTTCGGAATCGGTTCTGCAGAGGCCGCCGTCACCGAAATGAAGCTGAACAAGACAAGCAGCAAACATGCTAGTATAATCTTTTTTCTCATGAATCTCCCGACCGATCTGTAGTATTCTCCTCATTGCGCAGCTTTTCAAGTTTTTCCTTGCGATTCGGCATCTGCCGAAGCTTGGATTCAAACATCTCGTGAAACGACGTTTCTTCTTCAGATTGCTGCTGTGCCGCGTTGTTCCGGCGAAGCTTATCCGCAATTTTAGCGAATAGCGGGGCAATTGGGCCGCGCTGCAGAGAAGCTTCCTGCTCCAGTGCGGCCAAAATTTGCTCCACTTCTTCAGGATCGGATACTTTGTCAACAAGCCGGATATCCTCTCCTACACCAATGAGGTACACACTGCTACCAACTTCAACAAGCTGAAGAGATTTATTGGGGCCCAGCCCCACGCCTCCCAGTATGCGAACGGAGCGGTTGCTGAACCAGCTCTGATTTCTTTTACTCAAAAACCGTATCAAGTACACGATCAGTACGATGATCAAGATTAGCACGAAAAGGACCCAGGCGATGTTGCCTATATTGCTGGATGTACTCAATGCGTCAGAGGCACCCTGTTTTGTATCCATACCGGGTGCGCCTTAGACACCCAGTGTTTTGTTGATGGCTTCGATAACCCGATCCGATTGGAAAGGCTTAACGATAAAATCTTTTGCGCCAGCTTGAATAGCATCAATAACCATCGCCTGTTGTCCCATCGCAGAACACATAATAACCTTTGCGTTGGCGTCAATTTGTTTGATTTCCTTCAGAGCGGCAATGCCGTCCATTTCGGGCATCGTAATATCCATCGTAATCAGGTCCGGACGAAGCTCCTTAAATTTCTCAATCGCCTGTGATCCGTCCTGGGCCTCTCCTACTACTTCAAATCCATTTTTGGACAGGATGTCCCGAATCATCATTCTCATAAATGCAGCATCGTCCACGATCAAAATACGGTTTGCCATCTGAAATAAATCCTCCCTAAATTATGCTATTATTGTAATTTTTGAATACGGTCCCATTGGCTTACAATATCTGTTACACGCACGCCAAAGTTCTCGTCGATTACGACAACCTCGCCCTTAGCAATCAGTTTGTTGTTAACTAGGATGTCGACCGGCTCCCCGGCAAGTTTGTCCAGTTCAATAATTGAACCTTGTGAGAGCTCCAGAATATCTTTAATTTGCTTTTGGGTCCTTCCTAATTCTACGGTGACTCTAAGGGGAATGTCCATCAATAAATTTAAATTGTTTTCATCCACTTGCGCAAATGCACCAGACTGCAAGTTAGAAAATTGTACAGGCTGCACATTTACATTACGTCCCGGTATTGCACCGTAATGATGAGGTGTCCCATAAGGAGCTTGCGGCGGTACACCAGCTGGCATTCCATAACCCGGTGATCCATAGCCTGGAGTCCCTGGCTGTCCATATCCCGGGTCTTGAGGATATGTCGGCGGCTGCTGCGCCTGAGCGGCTGCTGGCGGCTGCTGGTAGGTTGGTGCTGGCGGTTGCTGCGGAGCCTGA
>NZ_ASSB01000328.1:0-26805 GCF_000520755.1 Paenibacillus sp. 1-18 | reverse complement strand
GCGGCTGAGCTAGCCGCCCGTGCACATGCGCTGCCTGCGGAGGCGCACGCCTTGCGTGAGGCGGACGCCGCCGGGCAGCAGCGGCACATTCGTGCAGTTGCTGAGCAGGAGGCGGCTGCCGCAGCGCTGACGCAGGCGCGGAGCAAGGGCGAGGCATGCGCTAAGCGCAGCGAAGGATTGCGTGCCGAATGGGCGACGCAGCTGCCGGACGTGGCTCCGGGCGAAGCTGCGGAGCGCTATCGCGCCATGCAGGAACGCGACCGGCGCGCGGAAGAGCTGCGCTCACGTCTGGAGACGAGCGTAACCTTCCTCGAAGAAAAGGCTGCACGCATTCAGCAGATACAGCAGAGCATCATCGAGGAAGATAAAATCATTATTGCCCGTCGTACCGGGCTCCAAAGCAAAGACGATTCGTTGCGTGAGAAGCAGGTACAGCTGCGAAAATGGGTTGGCGAAGGGCAGGCAGCCTCCTTGCTGGCAGAAGCGACTTCATTCCTGCAGAGACTTAAAAACGAAGCTGAAGCCGCGGCACGTCGACGTACTGAAGCGGAGGAACGCAAGCAGCAGGCCGTTCATGCTTCTTTGATTGCCCGGCAGGCTTCCGACTCGGCCGAAGAAAGACGGCAGACGTCTGAGTCCCGGTGGGGAAGTCGTCTGGCAGATTCATCTTTTGCGACAGAAGTTGAGGTCATGGAATGCTGTCTGGGGCCGGATGAAGCCGCGCGTTATGAACGTGAAGTGAGCCTGCATCGACAACGGGAACAAGAGCTGTCCTCCCGCTTGAAACATGTGGAAGAGCAGCTGAATGGAGCAACGGTCACAGAGGAAGAGTGGGAAAGGGCTGCAGCGCAGCTCCGCGATTGCCGTACACGTGACGAAGAGGCGCTTCAGAATCGTGCCAAGGCTGAGCGTGATTTGGAGGATTTGCAGCGCCGGCATGTCCGCTGGGTGGAGCTGGAGTCCAAACGTATCCAATTGCGAAGCGAGGCAGAAAAGCTGTCCAAGCTCCAGTCTGTTTTTCGGGGCAATGCCTTTGTTGAATACATTGCAGAGGAGCAGCTCATGCAGGTAAGTCAGTCCGCTTCACGACGTTTGCGTTTTCTGACCAAGCAGCGCTATGCGTTAGAGGTAGATTCCAGTGGTGGTTTTGTCATTAGTGACGATGCCAACGGTGGAGTCAAGCGTCCGGTATCGACTCTGTCTGGCGGCGAAACGTTCCTGACCTCCCTGTCGCTCGCGCTTGCGCTATCGGCTCAAATTCAATTGCGAGGCCAGTACCCGCTTCAATTTTTCTTTCTGGATGAAGGCTTTGGAACGCTCGACCCTGAGTTGCTTGATACGGTGATCACCTCACTGGAAAAGCTGCATCACGATCAACTGTCTGTTGGTGTGATCAGCCATGTCCCTGAGCTGAGGGCTCGTCTTCCACGCAAGCTGGTCGTTCTTCCTGCTGAGCAGGCCGGAGGCGGCTCCAGAGTGGTCATGGAAACATTTTGAAGCAACGTGATACAGATCACATATACAGTTTCAAAGTGTTGTTATAATACAGATAAGCCGACAAGCTAATCATACAGCACCCCGGCGGACGTATGCTGAGGAAGGTATTTCCCGGTATACGTCCGTTCAGAGGGGCTCTGCCAAGAGCCTCCGGGGTGCTTCTTTTTTTTGCAATCCGAAATTCGCCCAATTTTCTGTAGCACATAGCCCGTTTTTGAATAACATACGGTATACATGCAAGAGCCTAGGAGGAAACAACCATGGAAAATAGCATGCCAACCGTTACAGCACCGGAACAAACGGATGCTAAAACACTATGTCAAAAGCATATGCATCGTTATGTATGCGTATGGGTGAAGGACGGAACCATGTATGATGGGATCGTAGAACATGTGGATGATGAAAAATTGTATTTAGCCGTTCCCGGGGGCGAGATGGAGAACGCGAACGTAAACGTGAATGCGAATGCGAACGTGAATCTCCCTTATCCACCCAGCAACTGCGGCTGTGGCGGCTCTCGCGCTTTTGGGGGATATGCGTTTTATCCACCTTATCCTGCTTTTGGATATGGATTCGGATACGGCTTCCCTTTTGGGCGCCGCCGCTTTAATCGTCTGATTCTGCCACTGGCTGCGCTAACTGCGATTGGCCTGCTGCCTTACTATTAAGCCACCGATTGCCCTATCGCCATAGTGCACATCCCCAATGTGTTCATATAGTCAGCGCACATAATGATCATGTTTTATATGTGCAGCCAAGCGGCTTTACTACAAAATTATATATGTTCACACCATAAAGGCTGCTTCTTCCATCAAGAAGAAACAGCCTTTTTTATCTCTTTTTCCATCCCAAATAATTAGTTCCAATGATCCCATCTTAAATTATCGCAGCTGTATCGGTACAGTTTTATACTATGGGTATCTGTTCATCTACCAAGCGTGTTAATATCAGGTGTAAAACTGGATAGGATATGTACAACCAAAAATGCGATAGGAGGGTGTTTGTGAAAAAATATATTTTCATTTTATCGGATATAGAGCTTAAAATTCGTGAGGGTCAATACAAATCCGGTCATAAGCTGCCTTCAGTCCGTGACGCTTCGGAGCTATACGGGTGCAGCAAAAGCACGATTTTGCGGGCCTATGCTGAACTTGAGAAGAAACACGCCATCTATTCCATACCGCAAAGCGGATATTATGTAGTGGAGAATTCTGGCGATGTGCGCCATAGCCATATGGATGACATCGTTGATTTTACTTCGGCATCTCCGGACTTAAACGTATTTCCGTATTTGGATTTTCAGCATTGTTTGAACCAGGCTATAGATACCTACAAATATCATTTGTTTACTTACGGGGATTCACAAGGGCTGGAGACACTGCGTCATACATTGGTTTCCCATTTGGCTGATAATCAGGTGTTTGCAAAAATGAACCGGATTATCGTAACTTCTGGTGTTCAGCAAGCGCTGGAAATACTCGCTAAGATGCCATTTCCCAACGGCAAAGAAAAGGTTTTGGTTGAGCAGCCAAGCTACGATATTTATTTGCGTTTTTTGGAGGAAGAGAATATACCTGTCAGCACTATTGCCCGAACAGCAGCAGGTATGAATTTGCAGGAATTGGAGAATCAATTTAAGAACGGAAATATCAAATTTTTTTATACCATGTCAAGATATCATAACCCATTGGGAAGCTCATACAACACGGAGAAGCGAAAGGCTATAGCTGCCCTGGCGGCCAAATACGATGTGTACATTGTGGAAGATGACTATATGGCTGATTTGGGAGTTGATGATTTTTTTGATCCTATATATGCGTATGACCAGACGGATCATGTGATTTATTTGAAAAGCTTCTCAAAAATCATTTTTCCTGGCTTGCGTCTAGGGGTTGCAGTTTTGCCAGAAGCCCTATTGAAAACGTTCCAGGCCTATAAACGATACGTCGATACTTCCATGTTATCTCAGGCTGCGCTGGATATTTATATTAAAAACGGAATGTATGAACGCCATAAGCATACGATATGCAATCTGTATTCAGAGCGCATTCGTATTCTCAACCAGGCGGTAGAACGATATAATCAGGCCGGACTTGTAGAAGTCTCACCTGTAACATCAGGAGTTTATATGCAGTTTAAGCTGCCTCGAATCGTGAACATGGAGCGCTTGGTGCAGCGCCTTTCCGCAAGAAAGGTCCAGGTTATATCTGGCAAAGGCTTTTATTTGGCAGGCTATAGGGAACAAGAAAAGTTTTTACGCATCAGCATTTCACGTGCACAGCCGGATCAGATTGATGAGGGCGTGAAAGCCATAATAGAGGAAGTGGGAAAGGGAAACTGGTATTAAGCCCCTTTTTCCGTTATGATACATATAGAAATATAGGTATAATGTATATGCTTCTATTTGGTCGTGGGACATACATAACTTTGAATGCCGAGAGCAATTGTCATTAATTGCTTATCATCGGCTCATTGCTAAAGGAGAGTTTTGAATGGACGATCTGTTTTTGAAAATTGTGGATGGAACTATCCCCAGCAAAAAGGTACTTGAAACTGACAATGTACTTGCATTTCATGACATCCAGCCTGCGGCGCCAGTACATGTGCTCATTATCCCGAAGAAATATATTCCTTCGATGAATGCTGTGACAGAGGAGGATCTTCCTCTCATCGCGGAGATTCATCGTGTTGCGGTTGAGGTGGCGAAAAAGCTGGGAATCGCTGAGTCCGGTTATCGGCTGATCAACAACTGCGGCCCGGATAGTGGACAAGCGGTTGGGCATCTGCATTATCACCTGCTGGGCGGCGCCAAATTAGGGGCCCTGACAAGTATTTCGGACTCACATTCATAAAAATGACAAGGCTTGTCTTTCATTTAAATATTCATTTTTTCTTATAGGTTGACACCCGGTTTCCGTTTCACCTATAATAAAATTTGATGAACCGTGTTATTGCTCTTGGACGGTCTGGTCGGAGGGAGGGAAAACTGGTGTCTGAAACTAAAGTTCGCAAAAACGAGACAATTGATGCTGCACTTCGTCGCTTTAAACGTTCCATTGCTAAGGATGGCGTATTGGCTGAGGTGAAGAAACGCAAGCATTATGAAAAGCCAAGCGTAAAGCGCAAGAAAAAGTCCGAGGCTGCTCGTAAGAGAAAGTTCTAGGAGGAGCTGAGCAACCATGAATTTGAGCGAACGATTAAACGAAGATATGAAGCAAGCTATGAAGAGTAAGGACAAGTTCAAACTCTCCACCATTCGAATGGTTCGTTCTACGATTAAAAATCTTGAAATAGATTTGAAACGGGATTTGGACGACAACGAAGTGCTTGATATTCTGAGTCGTGAGATCAAACAGCGAAAAGATGCCCTCCATGAATTTGAAAAAGCCAGTCGCGATGAACTTGCGGCAAGCACGAAAGCAGAAATAGAGATCATCGCTCAGTACCTTCCTGAACAACTTTCAGAAGAAGAAATTAAAGTTATTGTACAGCAGACCATCCAGGAAACCGGTGCTTCTTCGAAAGCCGAGATGGGGAAAGTAATGTCGGCCTTGATGCCTAAGGTAAAAGGTCGCGCTGACGGTAAGCTCGTGAACCAGGCGGTTCAACAATTTCTGCAATAAACCTGCGACAAACAGGAAAACACAGCACCCTCTGTTCACAGAGGGTGCTATTTCTGCATTTTCCATCTTTCACCTCATGATCGTGTAATACGAAAAAACCTTTTTTTGAAAGCGCTATCTATAATTGCATGAAACGTGATGTTTGTTAGATACGTAAAGTATGTGACAGCCGTCAGGAATAGCAACAATCCCAATAATTTCACATTAAATCCTGAAAATTGTGTAGTTTACCTAACAAAGTTTGATATGCTGTAATAAAGCAAGATCGAAAGGGGGGAGAGAAATGCACAGAGAACAGCACCAATCCAGCCGCAAAATGATCTTTTTAACGTTATGGATTGTGATATCAGTTATCCTGCTGCCATTATTTCATTCCGGATCAGCGGAGGCCGCAGCCAAAGGAGGATCTGTATTCGTTATACCCATAGATCAGGAAATTGAACAGGGCCTAGGCCGTTTTATGGAACGTGGATTTGCTGAAGCAGCAGAGTCCAAAGCGGGTCTGATTTTGCTGGATATTAATACGCCTGGCGGACGGGTAGATACAGCGGATAAGCTGGGCAAACTGATTAAAGACAGCCCAATTCCGACCGTAGCCTACATCAGGGGCGAAGCGGCATCGGCGGGGAGCTATATTGCGCTCAGTGCAAACAAGATCGTTATGGAGCCGGGAAGTATTATTGGAGCTGCAGCGTTGGTAGACGGCAAGGGGCAGGCTGTCACCGACCCGAAAATAATAGCTTGGTGGAAGAGCAGCATGGCATCTGCCGCAGAATCTGGCGGACGTAATCCGGATATTGCGAGGGGGATGGTAGACTCCAAAATTACGGTAGCTATCCCGGAACTGAACTTTAATAAGGAAAAAGGCCAGATCATTTCTTTAACCAGCGAGGAAGCGCTTAAGCTGGGTTATGCGGATCACATTGCCTCCTCAGAACAAGAGGTGATCCAGTGGATGGGCTACAGCACAGATGATGTATTTTATGTGAAGCAAACATCGGCTGAGAAAGCTGCCGAAATATTAACCAACCCGATCGTACAGACATTGCTTTTATTTATCGGTATCGCGGGTGTAGTTATTGAACTGCTTGTACCCGGCTTTGGTGTACCGGGAATTTTGGGCATACTCGGATTTGGTTTATATTTTTTCGGCAATTATATCGCTGGTTTTGCAGGTTCAGAGACATGGCTGCTGTTTATCATTGGCCTGGCTTTGCTTATACTTGAAATGTTCATTCCAAGCTTTGGTATATTGGGCATATTGGGTTCCGTTAGCCTGGTCGCTGGCGTTGTTCGAGCGGCTTACGACATGCAGCATGCATTTATATCCTTGGGCATTGCCTTTGTAGCTGCTGTTGCCGTGGTGGCGATTATTGCGATTGTATTCAAGGATCGAGGGATATGGAACCGTTTTGTACTTAAAGAAAGCTTAACGGCTGACCAAGGTTTTTCTTCGGTTGTGAATCGGGAAATATTATTAGGTCAGCGGGGTGTGAGTCTGACACCGCTTCGTCCAGCCGGAACGGTGCTTATTGCTGATGAGCGTGTCGATGTTGTAACGAATGGCGAGTTTATTGCCACAGATACGTCGATCATCGTATCCAAAGTAGAAGGCGGACGAATTGTGGTCAAGGCGGACACTAGCGTCTAAACACGCAGATAAACGAAGAATTCAATTATTGGAGGATGATGCGAGTGTTCGAATCGGGTATCGTCAGCATTTTGCTGCTTGCCGTGTTAGTAGTTATTGTATTGAGCGTATTTTTTAGTTTTTTCCCGGTGATGCTGTGGATTTCGGCATTGGCTTCAGGGGTGCGGATTGGTATCATTACGCTGGTGGCCATGCGCTTGAGACGTGTTACGCCAAGCCGAATTGTGAATCCGCTGATTAAGGCGACCAAAGCCGGTCTGGGACTGAATATCAACCAGTTGGAAAGCCATTTTCTCGCGGGTGGTAATGTAGACCGCGTGATCAATGCATTGATTGCTGCGCAGCGGGCTAATATTCCGCTTGAATTTGAACGTGCTGCTGCGATTGATCTTGCGGGGCGGGATGTGCTGCAAGCGGTCCAAATGAGCGTTAATCCGCGAGTTATTGAGACACCTATTGTTGCTGCAGTTGCCAAGGATGGTATCGAAGTAAAAGTTAAAGCACGTGTTACGGTACGTGCCAACATTGATCGACTTGTCGGGGGTGCCGGGGAAGAAACGATTATTGCACGGGTCGGTGAGGGGATCGTTACAACCGTCGGCTCTAGTAATTCGCATAAGGACGTGCTGGAGAATCCAGATTCGATTTCAAGAACTGTATTGTCCAAAGGCTTGGATGCAGGGACAGCGTTCGAAATCCTGTCCATTGATATTGCAGACGTCGATGTAGGCAAAAATATCGGTGCATTCCTGCAAACCGAGCAGGCGGAAGCAGACAAACGTATTGCTCAGGCGAAAGCGGAAGAGCGGCGTGCAATGGCTGTGGCGCAGGAGCAGGAAATGAAGGCGCGTGTCGTAGAAATGAGAGCGCGTGTGGTGGAATCCGAATCCGAAGTGCCGCTGGCTATGGCTGAAGCGCTGCGTGGCGGGAAGCTTGGCGTCATGGACTATATGAATTTGAAAAATATTGAGGCAGATACGCAAATGCGCGGCTCCTTGGGCAAACCGAATGAGAACTCGGGCAATGACAAAAACCGGGATTAAGCAACGGGATATAGCCGATGAATGACGACGGCAGCAAGGCGGTGAGTAATGAACTTTATCAGCTGGATTTTTGAGCATTTGTATATCTTGATCGTGATTGGCTTTGCATTGGTATCCTTCCTGGGAAAAAGCATTCAAGGCACGGGCCGAAAATCTCCTCCGGGAAATGGGATGCCCACCTTTGGTGGTGATCAGAGCTCGCGCAGGCCCCAGCCGCCATCCAGGCCTATCACCGTGGGACATAGACAGGAGCAGAATCAGACTAGCAGGCAGGATGTTACCGGAGAATTGCAACGCCAATTTCCTAATGAACGGCGGTCAGTTATGGAAGCTCGTCGTATGGAAGAGGTAGTGAACGATCGGACGGAAATGCAAGGACAAATGGAGCAGGAATCCTCGGATAACGGTTCGACTCTAGAAGAGCGGATTCGTGCCATGGAGGAAGATCGCAGAAAGGTTTTAGCCCGCCTCGACCGCATATCCAATGTGAGGGAGTCTGGGGAGATTACAGATGGGGTAGAGCCAGTATCACAAGGGCGCAGTACGGTCAATGCGGCTGACCTGCGCAGAGGTGTGATTTGGGCTGAAATATTAGGTCCTCCGCGTTCCAGACGTTATATGAGTAGAGATAGACGTTAAATGACAGTGAGATCCGTCACAGCTTTGGCTGTGGCGGATCTTTTTTTACTAATGCATCAGGAATGCATCGGAAATACATAATCACGTCCAGAATAAAAAAGTTGCAACGACAACTGCTCTATTTACCTGACAATGAGTGTGATAATCCCATGTAACGCACAGCTTTCTTACATTCGTTGTCATCAAAAAAGGTGGCATTGTGTCTAGTTTAGTGCTTTATTTGTGAAAATAATTACATGAGAAATGATCAAATGTAACAATATAAATGATGCTTTCCAAAAGCAGTTTTCATTTTTTCTTTTTTATATATAATGTTCTTCAATGATAAATATTTATGAAAAATTACTCCAAATTTAGCTAAAATATGCGTTATATCGAGGTGAGGAAGCGCGGTTTGTAAGATGTATAAAAAATTTAATATTAAGGGGGATGGGATGGATGAGTAATGGCCTATTCAGAAAAAAAAGCATTGAGCAGTTGGTTGCTGCTACACGGGGAGAAAAAGCACTTAAAAGGGAACTGGGCGCGTTTGACTTAACGATGCTTGGGATTGGAGCCATTATCGGAACCGGGATTTTTGTTTTGACAGGTACAGGAGCAGTTACGGCTGGTCCGGGTTTGGTTATCTCTTTTGTGATTGCAGGGCTGGCCTGTTTATTCGCTGCATTGGCTTATGCCGAGTTTGCATCCACTGTTCCAGTCTCTGGTTCTGTCTACACTTTTACATATGCCACGATGGGGGAGCTACTGGCCTTTATTATCGGATGGGATTTAATTTTGGAATACATGCTGGCCGCCAGTGCGGTTTCTGCAGGCTGGTCGGGGTATTTTGTATCATTCCTGAATGGACTCGGCATTCATATTCCTCTTGAATTAACTGCTGCACCAGGCGCTTTAAAGGATCAGCCCACCTATTTCAATCTTCCGGCTTTTCTGATTTTGATGGGCATTACGTTATTGCTTTATTTTGGAATCCGAGAATCAAAACGAATAAACAATATCATGGTTATTGTAAAAATTATTGTGATTTTATTATTTATCATCGTTGCTGTTAAATATGTGAAGCCGGATCACTGGACACCGTTCTTGCCTTTTGGCTTTAGTGGAGTGTTTGGGGCCGCAGCACTTGTGTTTTTTGCCTTTATTGGTTTTGATGCCGTTTCATCTGCTGCGGAAGAAACTAAAAACCCGGCTCGTGATTTACCGCGGGGGATTATTTTCTCACTTGTGGTTTGCACGCTTTTATATGTCGTTGTTAGCGGGATTATGACAGGTATTGTGCCGTTTAAGGATTTTGAGGGCATTTCCCACCCGGTATCACTTGTTTTGCAGGTTGCAGGGCAGAACTGGGTTGCAGGTATTGTGGATATAGGGGCCATTTTAGGGATGACAACGGTCATGCTGGTTATGCTCTATGGTCAAACCCGCATCATGTTTGCCATGTCACGTGATGGCTTGGTCCCCAAAGTATTATCAAAGGTTCACCCTAAATATAAAACGCCGTATATTAACACATTGTTTTTTGGAACTTTATCTGCGCTAATGGGCGGTCTAATTCCACTGGATGAGTTGGCAAGTTTGGTGAACATCGGAACCCTGTCAGCATTTATTCTGATTTCGGTCGCTGTTATCGTTATGAGAAAAACACAACCCGATTTGCCAAGAGCCTTTCGCTGTCCTGGGGTTCCGTATATTCCGATCCTGGCCATCATTTCGTGTGCTGTACTCATTCTTAATTTGAATGGTCAGACCTTTATTCGCTTTTTGATTTGGCTTGTTATTGGCTTGGCGGTTTACTTTTTGTACTCCAGAAAAAACTCACTTTTGAATCGCGACTCCAAGAAATAACCGTTTATATGAATAATATCAAAAAAGACAGCCTTGTTTTTGATTACAAAACTGGGTTGTCTTTTTTGCTGTAGTTTTTTGAAAATTTTGTCTTCTTGCGATGGAATATAGGGATTGCTACGAATTGTCAGTTTCGCCTCATAAATGCGATGAGTGGATCATAAAATGTAAAGTAAGATATCTGTGGCCCTAGTGTGATGACGTTCATATTTAAGTGCTATCGGCAGTCCATGTAAATAGAAGCGTAGCTATCATTAAGATAACTAGGGACATTGTATGATAATGACAGAAGCGATGAAAAACTTGCAGCGTAGCTGCCGTCAAAAAAATAATTAGCTGTTGATAATAACAGCTGCTTTGATGACAGGAAAGGGGATTTCGCCGTATGAGCCGGATGAGCCGCAAACTGCGAAAGTGGGCCAGCGAAACACTGGAGCTTCCGCAGGACATTCTATTTGACCTGCCGCGGTTAACCCTCATTGGCAGTCGCCAGCTTTATGTGGAAAATCACCGGGGGGTTATGGATTTCACACCGGATCGGCTTGTATTGGCGCTTGCACAAGGCAAACTGCGGGTGTCAGGGCATAACCTGGTCATTACGTCCATTTTGCCGGATCAAGTCAGTGTGGAAGGACAGATTACCGATATTCAAATGGAAGGAACGGAGGAAGGCTCATGAAACATCCTGCTTTAACGAAGCTGCGTGGCACAGTGACGCTTGCCGTTAGCGGCGAAAGCGTGGAAGCTTTCATCAATTTGCTCACCGAGCATCATATACCTGTTTGGAACGTGCGGCCGATGGGTACGAAACATGCAGAAATGAACCTTCTGCTGCCGCACGTCTTCCTGCTGCGTCCTCTTTTGAGAAGGACAGGCTGTAAAATGCATATTCTGAAGCGACAAGGGCTTCCATTCATCGCTATCCGACTTGCCAAACGTAAATTTTTTCTGGCAGGACTGGCTCTATTCTGGATAGGTCTGCTCCTGATGTCATCGCTCATTTGGGATGTTGAAGTGAAGGGAAATGACAAGCTCTCGACGGAATCCATTCTCAAAGCTGCCCGACAGGAAGGGCTTTATCCGTTTCAATGGAGCTTTCGACTTTCCAGCCAGGACAAGCTTTCGCGTGCGCTCATGCAAAAGCTTCCTCAGGCATCCTGGATCGGTGTGGAGAAGCAGGGCACATTGGTGACGATTCAGGTTGTCGAAGCTTCACAGCCTGCTCCTGCGCCGCTCTACAGCCCTCGTCATCTCATCAGCAAGGCAGACGCAGTAATTACTGAAATTTTTGCCGAGCAGGGTCGCCCTGTTGTGCATAAAAATACACGTGTCAAAAAAGGAGACATTCTCATTTCAGGAGCGCTGGGAGATGAGGAGAATCAGCAACTGGTCGTAGCCAAGGGTGAAATTAAAGGACTGGTATGGCATGAATACGAAATTAGCAGCCCTATGGTGCGGCGTAGCAGCACATACACGGGAAACAGTCACGACCGCTTGTATCTGGTACTGGGCAACCGTGCAGTACAGCTTTGGGGATACGGAAAAGTACCTTATCCTGCCCATAAAACAACAGTTGAGCATGACCCGCTAACGTGGCGCTCCTACAAACTTCCGATTGGATGGATGACCGAAAGTGTAAGAGAGACCAAAATACAGCAGGAAAAGCTTACAGATGCAGAAGCGAAAAAAACAGGAATAGAAGGAGCCCGCGCCGATATTTTAGCCAAATATGGTAAAGGAACGAAAATAATGAGCCAAAAAATTTTGCATGAGAAGAGAGAGAATGGTAAAGTTTATATGAAAGTGCTTTTTGAAGTGGAACAGGATATTGCGGAAGAACTTCCGTTAGTTCATAACCAAGGAGAATGAGGCTATTTGGCAGAACAACAACGCAGCATACAAATTGCATTGAACAATGCGGGAGAAGGACAGGCGTTATTCGGCCCGCAGGATTCCTTTTTAAAATTGATTGAAGCCGCTATTCCCGCAAAAATAGCATCTCGTGAGGCAGAAGTTAATGTTTTTGGTCATGTTCACGAGGTCGAAGTGCTCGAGCAATTGTTCGATGTACTCCTCCAGTTAATCCGTAATGGATATATCCTGACCGAAAGGGATGTCCATTATGCGATTGAGCTGGCAAAAGATTTGCGTGCTGACCAACTGCTCGATTTGTTCAAGGGAGAAATTACGACCACGTTCCGGGGCAAGCCGATTCGGGTCAAGACGATTGGACAAAAGCACTACGTAACAACCATTAAGAAACGCGATATTGTTTTTGGAATTGGGCCAGCAGGTACGGGGAAAACGTATTTGGCTGTAGTGCTGGCTGTAGCTGCCCTGAAGGAAGGTTCGGTCAAGCGTATTGTGCTGACACGTCCTGCGGTGGAAGCCGGTGAAAATTTGGGCTTTTTGCCCGGGGATTTACAAGAAAAGGTTGATCCCTATCTGCGACCGTTGTATGATGCGCTATACGATGTGATGGGCCCAGAGCAAACTGCAAAGGCACTGGAGCGCGGATTGATCGAAATTGCCCCTTTGGCCTATATGCGGGGGCGGACGCTGGATGACTCATTTATTATTTTGGATGAAGCGCAAAATACCACGCCGGAGCAAATGAAAATGTTTTTAACACGGCTTGGCTTCGGCTCGAAAATGGTCATCACTGGCGATGTTACACAGATTGATTTGCCTCGTGGCAAAAAATCCGGTTTGATTGAAGCCCATGCGATTTTACAAGGGATTGAGGAAATCGGCTTTGTCCAGTTTGCGGAACAGGACGTTGTCCGTCATTCTCTCGTTCAGAAAATAATCGTCGCTTATGACCGAATTGCTGAAAATCAAGGGTAGAATCCATGCCACGAATGTGGTCCGGTTCAATCCACAGATTGAAGTGAGCAGCGTAGCTGCCTTGAAAAAGATAATGGAGAGGGATTGTTTTAGATGACCTCGAAGGAATTATCCAACGGAAAAACGTTCCAACATAGAATGAATGGATGGAAGTATAGCGTGGCGACACGCTATCTTCTGTTTTTATTTTTGGTGATTCTTTTTTATGTTAGTTTTGCGTCCAAGCTGCTCCCCGAACGCTATGATATCCGGATAAATCAGCCGAGTGAAAAGGAAATTGTCGCTCCGATGCAGCTTCCAAACAGCAAGGCGACCTTGAAGGCACAAGAGGAATCAGCTGAACGCGTGCAGCCTATGTATACAATTGTACCGATTCGCAACGATAACCTGATTACTGGCATTTTGGATCGTATTGAACGACTCAATCAGGATGATCAGGTATCCAGAGCGGACAAGATTGCGATTTATAAGGATGAAATTCCTCAGCGTGCACGGGATTTTGTGCAGAATTTTGTAAGCAACAGCCGGAATGCGGATGCATACCCGGACAAGCTGCTGGATGAGGTTCTGCAAAAGACGAAGGAGCAAACGTACCGCATCCCAGAGGAAACGTTCATTAAAATTCCACGACTTACGTCTGAGGATATTGCCGAGATGCGCCCCGTTGCCCGTGAGATTGTGACGGGTTTGATGAATGATCAAATTACGGATGCCCAGACAGCCCGTGCGAAGGTAGCTGAACGGGTTAGTACAAGCTCTCTCACCAAGCGTACCTCGCGGGAGGTTGTTCAGGAGCTTGCACGGCTTGTGATTACAGCCAACAAGTTTTATGATGATACAGCTACGAAGGATGCCAAGGTACAGGCTCGTGAAGATACACCAACTGTTTATATTAAGCAGGGTGAGGTACTCGTCAAGAAGGGTGAAATTATTACCCAGGAAATCTACACATTGCTTGATGAAAACGAGCTGCTTAAGGATAAAATCAACTATTGGCCACAATTCGGCCTATTGATGCTGTCTACGATGCTGGCTCTGGGACTATTCATGTATATTCGTCAATTCCAATCACGAACACGAAACTTCAAGTATAATAATGCACAATTGCTGATGCTCGTGTTGATCTTTGTAATTACGGTAGGGGCAATGCTGCTCGTTGCCATACTGCAGAACAGTGAACGCTCCTATATCGGCTATCTGGCGCCTATCGCGCTTGGCGCTATGCTCGTAACGCTGCTGCTTGATATGTCGGTGGCTTTCGTTTGTGCCGTTATATTTAGTATATTGGCGAGTGTCATTTTGAATGTCCGTCAGGGGCAGATTTTTGACTTTAATTTTGGATTTTTTGCCCTTGTAGTCTGTCTGGCAGCTATTTTCTCAACTCATCGGGCTAGCCAGCGCTCCACATTGTTCAAGGGAGCCATTATGGTATGCTTGTTCGGTGCATTGTCTGTTTTTTCTCTGGCATTGATTGACCAAGCCAATTGGACTCAAACAACGACCCTTTATGGGGTAGCTTTTGCTTTTGCAGGCGGTTTGATTACGGCGATACTTGTAATCGGGTTAATGCCATTTTTTGAGTCCACCTTTGGCATCTTGTCGGCATTAAAGCTTGTCGAGCTGTCCAACCCCAACCATCCGTTGCTGCGCAAACTGCTTACAGAGACACCGGGAACGTATCACCATAGCGTAATGGTGGGGAATCTGTCTGAGGCCGCTGCGGAAGCTATAGGGGCCAATGGCTTGTTGTGCCGGGTCGGTTCGTATTATCATGACATTGGTAAAACAAAAAGACCTTCGTACTTCATTGAAAATCAAAATGGGTTGGAGAATCCACATGATACAATAGAGCCGAAGCTGAGCAAATCCATTATTATTGCCCATGCCCGTGACGGTGTGGAAATGCAATTGGATTACAAGCTGCCCAAGCCGAT
This sequence comes from Paenibacillus sp. 1-18, assembly GCF_000520755.1. Taxonomy (NCBI): domain Bacteria; kingdom Bacillati; phylum Bacillota; class Bacilli; order Caryophanales; family Paenibacillaceae; genus Paenibacillus; species Paenibacillus sp. 1-18. The sequence goes on along the minus strand of NZ_ASSB01000328.1, from coordinate 11,723 downwards.
TCGCGATATTGCCGAGCAGCACCACGGAACGACATTCTTGCATTATTTTTATCATAAGGCATTGCGGGAAGCAGAAGAGAAGGGTGTGGAGCCTGACTTCACTGAAGATGATTTTCGTTACCCGGGGCCAAAGGCTCAGTCTAAAGAGTCTGCTGTGGTGGGAATTGCGGATAGCGTGGAAGCAGCAGTTCGTTCCTTACGCAAGCCAACGGTGGAACAGGTGGAGTCCATGATTGAAAAAATCATAAAAAGCCGACTGGATGATCACCAGTTTAATGACTGTGAGCTGACCATGCGGGAGCTTGATATCATAGCTCAAACCCTCAAAGAAACGGTAATGGGGATTTTCCATTCCCGCATTGAATATCCCGAAGAAAGACCCAAGCCTGAGAACGAGAAAGCTTAATCATTTGTCGTGAAGCACGGCTGGAGCACTAAGAATTAAAAGGAGCGGTTGGCATGGGCCTTCAATTAGCGTGGAACAATGAACAAAATGATATGGTAATTAACGAATCCTTGATTGTGCTGCTGAACACCTTATTGGAAGAGGCAGGCAAGATGGAAGGAGTAACGGATGGCGAGGTAGCTCTCACCTTCGTGACTGATGAGCAAATTCATGAGTTGAATAGGGACTATCGGGGGATAGATCGTCCTACTGATGTGTTGTCGTTTGCTATGAAGGAAACGCTGGATGAAGAGCTTGAAATCATCTACGAACCGATTGAAGAAACTTCATTGGAGAATGTACCCGATGTGCTGGGGGATATTATTATCTCTGTGCAGACAGCGCAAGCTCAGAGCGAAGAATATGGACATTCTATTGAACGTGAAATCGGTTTTTTGTTTGTTCACGGTTTCTTGCATCTGTTAGGCTATGATCATCAGGATGAGGCGAGTGAGGCTGAAATGATGGGTAAGCAGGAAGCTGTACTGGCTCAAGTGGGGTTGACACGGTAATGAGACGTCAGCCTTGGAGAATGACCTTTCGCTATGCGGCAGAAGGGGTGATCTACGCTCTGCGTACGCAAATTAATATGCGGATACATGTGGTCGTGGCGCTTCTTGTCATTGTAGCAGGCCTATGCCTGCGCATCTCCCGGCTCGACTGGTTGTTTGTCTGTGTAGCAATGGCCTTAGTCATTGTAGCTGAGCTGATCAATACTGCTGTCGAAGCAGCAGTAGATCTCATCTCACCTGATATTCATCCTCTGGCCAAAACGGCTAAAGACACCGCCGCCGGAGCCGTGCTCCTGGCAGCGGTGTTTGCTGTAATTATTGGCATATTTGTGTTTTACAGGCCTTTGTTGACGTTAATTAGTCAGCTCATGTAATAAAAATAACAAAACAAAAATAGGCGCTTAATAGCGCTGGAGGAAACGAAATGGTTAAGAAACACTTTAAGTCAGGTTTTGTCGCGATTGTTGGCAGACCCAATGTAGGAAAATCAACACTGATGAATCATGTCATTGGTCAAAAGATCGCCATTATGTCAGATAAGCCGCAAACCACACGCAACAAAATTCACGGGGTATATACAACAGAGGACACACAAATTGTATTTTTGGATACTCCGGGGATTCACAAACGCCAGTCTAAATTGGGCGATTATATGAATCAAACCGCCTTTAATGCGTTGGGTGAAGTGGAGGCGGTGCTTTTTCTTATTGATGCCGCTGAAGGCTTAGGCGGAGGCGATCGTTTTATTGTAGAACAGCTAAAACAAGTGAAAACGCCAGTTATTTTGGTTCTGAATAAGATTGACCGCATTGAACCGGAAGCGTTGCTGCCTTTGATTGAGCAATATCGTAAGCTCTATGAGTTTGCGGAAATCGTGCCGATCTCGGCCAAAATGGGCAACAATGTCGACCGCCTGCTGGAGCAGTTGCAAAAGTATTTGCCAGAAGGTCCGCAGTATTACCCGGATGACCAAATTACCGATCACCCGGAGCAGTTCGTCATTGCCGAGCTGGTACGGGAAAAGATTTTGCATATGACGCGCGAGGAAGTACCGCATTCTATTGCGGTCATGATTGAAGACATGAAAGTGCAGGACAACGGTGTCGTGCATATTATGGCTGTCATTTTTGTGGAACGTGATTCCCAGAAGGGCATCATTATCGGCAAACAGGGAGCTATGCTCAAAGAGGTGGGGAAACAGGCCCGCCAGGATATCCAAAATTTGCTGGGTTCCAAAATTTTCTTGGAGCTGTGGGTCAAGGTCAAAAAAGACTGGCGCAACCAGGAACGCGTCCTTCGTGACCTCGGCTTCCACCGCGACGCCTAAAAATCGGTGCTCGACTCTAAAGTCACTTTAGTGTAAAGATTTATTGAGTCTAAAATTGATATTAAATAATGAGCATTTTGCATAAATCCCAAGAGCGTTTTCAAATCAGCGATATATAGATCGAAACGGTTTAGTTCGTCTATATATCGTACTTACGAGCGTTGGGAATCGAATTATGCAAAATGCTGAAATATGTATAGTTGTTTAGCATCATAAAAAAGCCGTCCCGATCTCTACGACTGAGATAAGTAACAGTCTTCTGGTCATTCCAAGCGCCGCGCATGTGCGGCGCTTGACTCTTGCTCTTTCTACTCTTTACTTCCAGCGATGAAATAAGGAGCGTTTTTAAAAAGGGTTATGTAACTGCGTACACGTTGTAGCGGAGCGGTGTTTCAACCCGCATGCAGCAGCCTTTTTTTATACACTCCATTTATTTCATCGCATACTTCTTCCCTCTTCGCACCATCCTAATTTTTGAGATGCAAACGTCATTTCCGAAGAAAGGATGAATACGATTGCGAGATTTTTCGTGGAAGTATTTTGCGATGACTGGAGATGTCGGTGCGTATCTGCTATATAGGGAGAGCGCCGTGACAAGGGAGCAAGACACGGATGAAGGGAAGTCGGACGAGCATGAAGAAGCCTGTGATTAGCGCAAGCCACTGGCTTCTTCGCGAATGTTTGGGGGAAGAGGCATGCTTTACAGGGTGGAAGGAATCGTCATCCGCAGCATGGATTACGGTGAGGGGAACAAAATTATTACGCTTTGCACCGAAAGCGGGGGTAAAGCTGGTGTGCTGGTCAGAGGAGCAAAAAAATCCAAAAGCCGTCATGCCGCTTTGACGCAGCCGTTTACGTACGGCGAATTTGTTTATTTTCGAAATACAGGCCTAGGCACGTTGAATGCCGGTGAAATTATTCAATCCCACCATGTATTGCGTGAGGATATTACCAAGGCTGCTTACGCCTCGTATGCCTGTGAGCTGCTTGATCGAGTGCTACAGGATGAAGAAACGGGCACATTCTGGTTTAAGCAGCTTAAAGCTTGTCTGGAAGCGTTGGAGAGCGGCAAAGATCCGCTGATCGTTATGAGTATTTATGAATTTAAAATACTGCAGGCGGCGGGTTACGCGCCTCAACTAGATGCCTGTATCTCAAGTGGACAACAATGTGCTGATGAGGACATGTTTGTCAGTCCCAGACTGGGTGGGGTTTTGTGTCGGGGCTACAAGCATTTTGACCCAACTGCATTAAGCGTCACACCACGTACATTGAAGTTGTTGCGTTTGTTCGCCAGAATGGATCTAAACCGTCTCGGCAACATTGACGTAAAGGACTCCACCAAGCTGGAGATCAAACATGTCATGCGACAGTTTATGGATATGCAGCTGGAGGTCAAGCTCAAATCACGCAACTTTCTGGATCAGCTTGACAAGTACGATATGTGAAATACCCTGATCTCTTGACTACGCTGCTGAAAACGTGTAATATCCTACTATATATCTCCTTTGGGAGCAGATGCATTGAACGAGAAAGTAGCGGGATTATTCTCTAGGATTAGCGAGTTGGGGACGGTGTAAGCCCAGCGAGAATTTTTCGTGAACAAGGCACTCGGGAGCGTCTGAATGGACACGGAAAAGAGGATTACGGTCTGACTGGTGATTAGGACCGCAATCAAGTAGGGTGGAACCGCGGGAGTGAGCTCTCGTCCCTACGTCTGTACAGGCGTAGAGGCGGGGGCTTTTTGCTGTCTCTGGCAGGCATGTTGGAAGTAAACGGCCCTGTACATACGAGTTTGATAAGAAGAAATCACCACCATTTGAAGTAATTGGAAAAGGAGCGTGTACCATGAATTTTCAGCAAATGATTTTAACGCTGCAACAATTTTGGGCCGAGCAGAATTGTATTATTGTACAGCCGTATGACACGGAAAAAGGGGCAGGCACGATGAATCCGATGACCTATTTACGGTCGATCGGACCCGAGCCGTGGAACGTAGCTTATGTTGAGCCTTCTCGTCGTCCATCAGACGGACGTTATGGTGAGAACCCGAATCGCTTGTACCAGCATCACCAGTTTCAAGTGGTCTTGAAGCCTTCACCTGACAATATTCAGGAATTGTATTTGGAGAGTCTGACTCGTTTGGGGATTAACCCTCTGGAGCATGATATTCGTTTTGTCGAGGATAACTGGGAAGCACCAACGCTGGGAGCTTGGGGACTAGGCTGGGAAGTATGGCTGGACGGTATGGAAATTACCCAGTTTACGTATTTCCAGCAAGTAGGCGGTATTGATGCCAGTCCGGTTGCGGTTGAAATTACGTACGGTATGGAACGTCTTGCTTCTTACATTCAGGATAAGGAAAATGTGTTCGATTTGGAGTGGGTCAATGGAATCACGTACGGTGATGTCTTCCACCAGCCTGAATTTGAGCACTCCAAATATACGTTTGAAGTGTCTGATGTCAAAATGCTTTTCACTCTTTTTAATATGTATGAAGAAGAAGCGAATAAAGCGATGGCGCAGCATCTTGTATTTCCAGCCTATGATTATGTGCTGAAATGCTCACATGCGTTCAACTTGCTGGATGCACGCGGGGCAATCAGTGTGACGGAACGAACCGGATTTATTATTCGGGTACGGAATTTGGCGCGTCAGGTGGCTGCGACCTATCTGGAGGAACGCGAGAAGCTAGGCTTCCCGCTGTTGAAGAAAGGAGGTGCGGCACATGTCTAAGGATTTATTGTTTGAAATTGGTTTGGAAGAAGTACCTGCACGTTTTATCCCGAATGCAATTCAGCAGTTGAAGGAGCGTATGGCTGCGTGGCTTGACAACTCGCGTATTGCTTATGGCGCTGTGGAGGCTTATGCCACACCCCGCCGTTTGGCGGTACTGGTTAAGGAAGTAGCAGAAAAACAAGAGGACATCAACGAAGAAGTTAAAGGCCCTTCCCGCAAAATCGCGCTTGATGAAGCCGGCAACTGGAGCAAGGCTGCTCTTGGTTTTGCTCGGAGTCAAGGTGTTGATCCTGAACAATTTACGTTCAAGGAGCTTGGCGGCGTGGAATATATTTATGCGACCAAGAGCAGCGTGGGTGTACCAACGGCAGAAGTGCTGTCCGAAGGCTTGCTGCACATTTTACATGCGATGACATTCCCTAAATTCATGCGTTGGGCGAGCTATGACTTTAAGTTCGTTCGTCCGATCCGATGGTTGATTGCCTTGTTTGGCAGCGATATTATCAACTTGGAAATTGCCGGAGTACAGTCAGGAAATGTGACGAGAGGCCATCGTTTCCTTGGTCAGGACGCCGTTGTAGGACGTCCGGCTGACTACGTTGAAGTGCTTCGCAAGCAGCATGTCATTGTGGATATTGAGGAACGTCAAGCCCTTATCGTGAAGCAGATTGAAGCACTGGCAGCCGAAAAAGATTGGACGATTGCAATAAAGGATGATCTGTTGGAGGAAGTATTGTATCTGGTCGAAACGCCAACGGTGCTGTTTGGAGGCTTTGATCCTTCCTTTTTGAATATTCCGAAGGATGTACTGATTACTTCCATGCGTGAGCATCAGCGTTACTTCCCTGTGCTGGACCGCGCTGGAGCGCTGCTGCCGTACTTTGTTACAGTACGTAATGGTGGCAGTCAATCGCTGGAAGTCATTGCTAAAGGGAATGAAAAAGTATTGCGTGCGCGGCTGTCTGATGCCAAATTCTTTTATGAAGAAGATCAGAAACTGGAAATTAAGGATGCACTCTCCAAGCTGGAAAGTATTGTTTTCCACGAAGAGCTGGGAACGGTTGGAGACAAGGTACGGCGGATTCGCCGCATTGCTGATGCTCTGGCAGAGAAGCTTCGTGTTTCCCCAGATACACAGGAGTCGGTTAGCCGAGCAGCAGATATTTGTAAATTTGACCTGGTAACACAAATGGTATATGAATTCCCGGAACTGCAAGGTGTTATGGGTGAGGATTACGCCCGTAAGGCTGGAGAAAAGGAAGAAGTAGCGAGAGCAGTGTTTGAGCATTATCAGCCTCGTTTCGCAGGAGAAACGGTACCTTCTACCAACGCTGGAGCGATCGTAAGTATTGCTGATAAAATTGATACGATCACAGGCTGCTTTTCCATCGGTATTATTCCGACAGGCTCGCAGGACCCTTATGCGCTTCGTCGTCAGGCCGCAGGGATCGTACAGATTTTGCTGGATCGCAAGCTTTCGGCTACGTTGTCTGATGTGTTTAATATCGCGATCGAAGTGCACAGTAATCTTGGAAATATGAAACGTTCCGCCGATGAAATACGTAAAGAATTACATGAGTTTTTTGGATTGCGCGTGAAAAAATTATTGTCCGAGACTCTTCGTTATGATGTCGTGGACGCTGTGCTTGCAGCCGGATTTGATGATGTTGCTTCTGTTGTCAACCGCGGAGCTGCACTGATGGCTGCAGTACAAACAGGCGATAGTTTCAAGGCTACTGTTGAGTCCTTTAACCGTGTGAGTAATTTGGCTACCAAAGCGGTTCATAAGTCAGTGAATACCGGTGAATTTACGGAACAGGGTGAAAAGGCTCTTTACGAAGCATGGTACGGCGCTTACGAATCTTATAGTGCAGCTTTACAGGAAGGCGATGCGACGAAAGCGTTAGAGCTTGCTTCATCCATCACCCCTGCAATAACCGCGTTTTTTGATTCCGTTATGGTTATGGCTGAGGATGATGCTGTTCGTAATAATCGTTTGGCTTTGCTGGCTGCTATTGACTCGGAATTGAAGCGTTTTGCGGATTTTTCCAAACTTGTAGGTTAAACGTCAGTCGTCATGGTATGAACAACTTGAAAAAATGGGTATAAATATACGGAACGGTGTAAGAGTGATCTTGCACCCGTTCCGTATTTTACTCGAATCCACATGGAGATGGGTGATGCTTGTGGAGATATCCGGAAATTTATCGGGTATTCGAATCGTTGTTGACGGCGATGCTTGTCCCGTTAAAAGCGAAATTGCAGATACGGCTTCCCGTTTTCATGTTGAGGTTATAATGGTATCCTCGTATGATCATCTCATCCAGGGTAGTGAAGGCGTGACTGTCGTTAAAGTGGACCGGAGCGACCAAAGTGCCGATCTCTATATTGCTAATCATATCCGCCGAGGAGATATTGTAACCACCAACGATTACGGTCTTGCCGCCCTGGCCTTGGCTAAAGGCTGTGAAGTGATGTCCTTTCGCGGAGCTATCTATCGAAACGATTCGATCGATTTTATGCTTGATCGCCGTCATACTTCTGCCAAAGAACGGAAAAAAGGACGCTACGGTAAAAGTCCTAAACCGTTTACATTAGAGGATCGTGAAGTTTTTCAACATAAACTGACAAAACTTTTACTCTGCTTGCAGGAGAATGAGTAGCGGTATCGAATTATATTTACGTGCTAAAGAGATGAAGGTGGTTTATATGAGTGCCGGACAAGGTAATATACCGGATGATATCATTGAGGCTGTTTTACAACATCATGATATTGTAGATACGGTGAGCAAGTACGTGCATTTGACCAAGCAGGGGAAATATATGAAAGGCCTCTGTCCTTTTCATTCCGAAAAAACCCCTTCATTCACCGTGACACCGGATCGTCAGATTTTTTACTGCTACGGCTGCGGCGCGGGAGGGAATGCCATCAAATTTATGATGGAAATCGAAGGACTATCCTTTCCCGAAGCTGTCAGGACAATGGCGGAAGAAAGTCATATCCCACTCGGCGAATGGCAGGGACGTGAGTCATCGCATCAGCATCCTGAGCTGGACAGGCTACTGCAAGCGTATGAGCTAACTTCTAAGATGTACCATTTTTTGCTTAAAAATACGGAGCACGGCAAACCAGCTATGGAATATTTGCGTTCACGGGGGTTCAGTGACAAGATTATTGATCAATTCCAAATCGGCTATGCACCGAATCGATGGGATACGATTGTTCAGTTTCTAGAGAAACGTTCCTTTGATCCTGTAGAGATGGAAAAGGGGGGGCTTATTTCTCCCCGGCATGAGGGTGATGGATATGTGGATCGATTCAGGGATCGTATTATGTTCCCCATCTGGAATCGGAATGGAAAAGTTATTGCCTTTGCAGGCCGTATCCTTGGCGAGGGACAGCCAAAGTATTTGAATTCACCGGAAACGAAGCTGTTCAACAAGAGCCGAACTCTGTACAATCTCCATCATGCTAAAACCTCAATTCGCAAGCTTCGCCAGAGCGTTCTTTTTGAGGGCTACGGGGATGTCATCTCGGCATGGGAAGCGGGCGTACAGAATGGGGTGGCCGCCATGGGAACCGCCCTGACAGAGCATCATGCTACGATGTTAAAAGGACTGTGCGACGAGGTTATTATTTGTTATGATGGTGACCGGGCAGGACAAGCTGCTGCGCTTAAAAATTTTCCGCTGTTGGAAAATGCGGGACTTCACGTTAAGGTAGCATTGGTCAGTGACGGTATGGACCCGGATGATTTTATTCGGGAATACGGCGGTGAGCGCTTTCAGCGTCAAATTATCGAAAGTGCTGTTTCAACGGTGAAATTTAAGCTTATATATCTGAAAAAAAACCATATACTGCAAGAGGAAGAAGGAAGAATCGCGTATTCCCGCGAAGCATTAAATGTCATTGCACCTCTGTCATCCCCGACCGAGCGGGAAGTGTATTTGCGCGAAGTATCAGCCGAAGTTAAGGTGGATTTTGAAACCTTAAAGCAAGAATGCAATTTACTAAGGCAGTCCCTGCAAAAAAAACAGAACATTGGGGATAATAACGAAAATGGGTGGAATAATGGTAGGCATAAAAAAGGGCAGGTCTCCACACCTAATTTGCTGCCAGCTTACCATGTAGCAGAACGCAGATTGCTTCACTGGATGATGCAGGATTTAGAAGCTGCAGAGTATGTAGAAAAGCATCTGGGAGACGCCTTTAATATTGAGGATCATGCAGCGATTGCTGCTTATCTATACGCCTATTACGCACAAGGGAAATTACCGGATACAAGCCGCTTTATTTCATCTTTGCAAGATGACCGACTGGAGAAAAATGTAAGTTCGATCATGATGATGGATGTTCCGGGCGTATGGACACCGCACATTTTGGACGATTATATTCATCAGGTGCGAAAATTTCCATTGCAGGAGCAACTGGATTTGAAGAGAGAAGAAATGAGAGCCGCTGAGCGCGTAGGTGACTTTTTACGTGCAGCACAAATTGCAAGTGAGATTATAGCCCTAGAGAGACAATGAACACACAGAGGTCGGATGTTTCTAGGGAGGAGGGAGTCGAAAGATGGCGAATGATCAGCATACTGAACTGGAGACGGAACTGACACTGGATCAGGTCAAGGATCAATTGATTGAGTTGGGTAAAAAAAGTTCCTCTCTGAACTACAAAGATATCATGGAAAAACTGTCGCCGTTTGATCAGGACCCCGAGCAAATGGATGAGTTCTATGAGCAGCTGGGTGACTTGGGGATTGAGGTTGTGAATGACAACGACGAAGAAGTTACCAGATTGCGTCAAAATGATGACCCGGAAAACAATGACGGGGATGATTTTAACTTCGATGACGATCTGAGCCTGCCTCCCGGTATTAAAATCAATGATCCGGTCCGGATGTACTTGAAGGAAATCGGTCGTGTCCCGCTGCTTTCCGCTGATGATGAAGTGGAGCTTGCCAAACGGATTAATAACGGTGATGAAGAAGCTAAACGTCGGCTGGCAGAAGCGAACTTGCGACTGGTTGTAAGTATTGCCAAACGTTATGTTGGTCGCGGAATGCTTTTTCTGGATCTAATTCAAGAAGGTAATATGGGTCTGATTAAGGCAGTAGAAAAATTCGATTATGAAAAAGGATTTAAATTCAGTACGTATGCAACCTGGTGGATTCGTCAGGCCATTACGCGCGCTATAGCCGATCAGGCCCGAACGATTCGTATCCCAGTTCACATGGTGGAAACAATCAACAAGTTGATTCGCGTATCGCGTCAACTGTTACAAGAGCTGGGGCGTGAACCTACGCCAGAGGAAGTGGCTGCCGAGATGGAGCTAAGCGTAGAAAAAGTACGGGAGATTATGAAAATTGCCCAGGAGCCTGTTTCTTTGGAAACGCCGATTGGTGAAGAGGATGACTCTCATTTGGGGGATTTCATTGAGGATCAGGAAGCGCTGGCGCCTGCAGATGCGGCTGCCTATGAACTACTGAAGGAACAGCTTGAGGATGTACTGGATACGTTGACTGAAAGAGAGGAGAACGTGCTGCGTCTCCGCTTTGGTTTGGACGACGGAAGAACCAGAACGCTTGAAGAAGTAGGTAAAGTATTTGGTGTTACACGTGAACGCATTCGTCAGATTGAGGCTAAAGCGCTGCGTAAGCTGCGCCATCCGAGCCGCAGCAAGCGACTGAAGGATTTCCTCGAATAGAAGCGGTACATTGCGGACCTTCTGCGGCTTGAAGCGCGCAGGGGGTCCTTTTTTATCTCATGGCAGCCTTGGTGGAGGGGAAAAGCTTGGACCAGGAGAAGAAACGGGCAATACTGTTACATGAAATTGAGCATTGGCGGCAAAGCCGATTGCTACCTGAGCAATACTGCGATTTTTTATCCAACCTGTATCGGGAAGAGGGAGATCCGCCACAGAGCCAAAATCGTAACAACACCGGGCTGCTTACATATCTTAAACACGGGCATGGAGTCGCCTGGCTTCTTGGTTTTGTCATTATTTCCTGCATTTGTTTGATCGGTTTTTATTTTACCGCTTTTCCGTTGCCAATGCAAATATTCTCGGCAAGTGTCATCACTGTGATTTGCTATGGATTCGCTGCAATTTGGCGTTCTTCTGAAAAGAGTATGAGCGCTATGGTGAGTACTCTGGGCAGTACGATTATGCTTGGTTCGGGTGTATGGATTATTCAGCTTCATCAGGGTGAAGCTAAGATTTGGTTTCTCGTGCTCGTAGGCCTATGTGGCTTGGTATGGTGTCTCGTGGGATTAACCTTGCGTATTAGTCTGCTTCATTACTGCGGTCTTGTGGGTTTAATTTTAGTGTACGCAGTGCTTATAGGCGGCTATTGGCCTACGGCTACTCTTATGATGCTTGAGGCATTTTGGATTCTGCACGGATTTTTGCTGGTAGGTATATGCTGGTGGGTACACCGCCGTTTCCCGCGTCTGAGCCTGGTCTATTTTGCCACTGGAATGACACTGGTTTTTATGGCTGAAGCAGACATGATCGTCCTGCGCCACCAAGCGGCTGGGGATATGGTATTTTACAGCATACTGAAGTTGGCTATTGTTGTAGGAATTTTATTTTGGACTCGAAAAAAATGGATTACGTGGGTGACGTCATGAAACTTTCGCAACGATTACAATATATTATGGAACAAATTCCTGCCGGGAGCAGACTTGCAGATATAGG
>NZ_ASSB01000327.1:0-28713 GCF_000520755.1 Paenibacillus sp. 1-18 | reverse complement strand
GAGCGATTAGCTCATTTTGAAACTGACGAGATAAAATATCTCTTTGTGCTCGAGCTCCGTCCAGCTTTAAAGCATGTCCGAAACCTTCGCAATTACTCACTCGTTGTTCAGTTTTCAAAGATCAAACCGTTGTGAATCCTTTTATCGTCTTTACTTCGTTTCATCACCGCATCTCAGCGGCGACTTGATTAATATAACACATGTTCGGGATTTAAGTCAACACTTTTTTTGAAAATTATTTTAACTTCATTCAAGTGTTGTTCTCACAAAAAAATTCCCGGGCTTTAAGAGCCGAGAACTAATGTATCACATAATTGAATTTGCCGTCAACTATATTTTAAAAATACCAATTTTCCATAATTAGGTCCTTATATAGCCTGTCCGAATAATATCATTTTCAGCCCTAATAGGAGAGCAATCCCAGGCAATCCTAATATCGTTACTGTTCCCATTGTCACTGGATTAATCGGAATATACACCTGCGTGATCCATCCTGAATAATTGATAACATACAGCGCAATTGCCGCCAAAGCCATATGCGCCCCAAACACCGTTAGCCAACTGATACCCAGATTTTTTTTGAAAATTAGATATGCCAGCACCACGACACAGACAATCAGTACAAGCCAGATAGCCCCTCTCATTCTGCCCTCCGTTTATGGACACGATCTGCATCATGAACATACCCCGGTTCATCTGCAGGTAGATGGAAACGATGCAAGCCTTGCTGTTTGGCACTTTTTAAGTGGATCTGATATTTACGCTCAGCAGCTTCCAAAACAAAAATGGCATAGTCGATCTCATCCTTACCAGTAGCTTCATGAAATAAACGATGTGCTCTTAACCATTCTGCATGTGAAGTTCTAATCTGGGCAAACAACTCCTGCCGGTACTCCGCTTCTGATTTGTCGTGCTCCTGACGGCGACGAAAATTTTGCTTCACCCGTTCCCACATCCATTCATCCTCCTCACAAGCTGAATTAGGTATACAGTCTGCAAGACTACTTTATTCATACTTATTGAACAGAGGACAAACTTAGAACCTGGAACAATCCTTAACTGACGTTATTATTACAAACAAAAAGGAGCCATAGCGGCTCCCCTAGCGTGTTCAGAATGTCCATAAGACATTTATCACTTATATCTATAACGTATAATACACCTGTTAATTGAGCTCTCTGCGGCCTTCCAGCGCTTTGGACAAGGTAACCTCATCGGCATACTCCAAATCTCCACCGACTGGCAATCCGTGAGCAATACGAGTAACCCTAATCTCAAAAGGACGCACCAGCCTCGAAATGTACATGGCCGTGGCTTCTCCTTCTATGTTCGGATTCGTCGCCAAAATTAACTCCTTGACGCGTTCATCACTGAGCCTATTCAGTAATTCCTTGAGCTTGATATCTTCAGGGCCAATTCCCTCCATTGGAGAGATTGCTCCGTGGAGCACATGGTAAAGACCATCAAACTCTTTGGTGCGCTCCATGGCAACCAAATCCTTAGAATCCTGAACAACACAAATGACGGAGGCATCCCTCGTCTTATCCTGACAGATCCGACAAGGGTCGGTGTCCGTAATATTGCCGCAGACTGAACAGAAGTGAAGATTACGTTTTACATTGACCAGCGCCTTGGCAAAATCAATTACATCATCTTCCTTCATCTTCAGTACGTGAAAAGCCAACCGGGCAGCCGTTTTCGGCCCCACTCCCGGTAGGCGCGTAAAAGCATCAATTAGCTTTGCAATCGGCTCCGGATAATACAATAGCGTGTTTCTCCTTTTTGCGGCAGACTAGAACAAGCCCGGAATTTTCATACCGCCTGTAAATTTCCCCATATCGTTATTAGCCAATTCGTCTGCTTTGGACAAAGCATCATTGACCGCAGTCAGTACGAGATCTTGCAGCATTTCTACATCATCAGGATCTACAGCCTCCGGTTTGATTGTGATGGACAACACTTTTTTATGCCCGCTTACCTCTACAGTCACAACACCGCCGCCGGAAGTACCTTCGATTACTTTTTCACCAAGCTCCTCTTGGGCTTTCAGCATTTGCTCCTGCATTTTTTTCACTTGCTTCATCATTTGGTTCATATTATTCATTTCAATCATCTCCTTTAATGAAGTATAACTTTGATTTAATCTTTAATGACGACCAGATCTTCCCCGAAGAGCTGAATAGCTTCATCAATCCAGGGCTCTTTGGACTTTCCCGGCGTATCTTGCTCCGGCTCCAGTTGGAATTCTTCGGCAGGCTGATCGGAAACTCCTTCAATCGCAGCATTCCAATCCTTTTGCATCATCGTCACCAGACGATAAGGATGACCCAGTTGCTCATGCAGAACCTTCTCAATAACTTGCTTATTCGCAGGCTTTTCAGTAGTTTCACGATGAATATTGTTTTTAAAGGCTACCAGTACGCTGTCCTCTAATACAGAAACAGGCTCACCGTCCATAAACCACGCATGAACCGTGACCTTCGCCTCTTTGACTCCTTGCAAAATCTGACTCCACTTACGCCCTGTCGCTGCAAATGCTTCGCTCGACTTCTCAGCGATATAACGATCCAGCTGAGGAGGGAGCTTGGCTGGAGCAGAAATTCTTGGAGCAGGCGCACGACCACCGGAAACCTGACGACCACCGGATGATGCCTCTTGGCCTGCTCCGATGGCTAATCCACCTTGCAACGCGCGTTCAAGCTTTTTCTCCAGTTCAGCAAGCTGACGCTTCAACACTGCTACATCTCCCTGATCAGCAGCGCTAGAGTGCTTTGCTGTGGACTGAGCAACAGCTCCCACTTCTCCCGGAATGCTGCACAGTTTCAAGAGAGCCACCTCAAACAAAGTTTGTGGCTGAACAGCATATTTCATCTCACTCTGATAACGATTAAGAGTGTCGATCATCCCAAAGAGTTGCTCTTTGGTAAAAGCATCTGCTACTTCCTTGAACTGCTCCGGGTCCAACACTCGCTCTGTCATTTTAGTCGCCTGCGGCACCATCTTGATCATAAGCAGATCCCGGAAATAGTACAAGAGATTCTCCATGCACTTATCGGCGCTTTTGCCTTCCTGCATAAAGTTCTCGATCATTTGAAGAACCGTGCCTACGTCTTCTTTCAGCAGCGCCAGGGCAAGCTTACCAAATTGCTCGGACGCAATGCCTCCTGTCATATCCAGCACCTGCTGATAGGTAACCCGACCGTCTGTAAACGAGGCTATCTGATCCAAAACGCTGACCGCATCCCGCATCCCGCCATCTGAAAGACGCGCAATGTACTGCAGTGCATCTGTATCAGCCTGAATATTCTCCTGTCGACATATTAGGTCAAGTCGTTCTGTCTGCTCTTCCAGCGATATCCGCCGAAAGTCAAAACGCTGGCAGCGCGAAATAATTGTCGCCGGGATTCGATGCGGTTCAGTCGTCGCCAATATGAACATAACATGTGGCGGCGGCTCTTCCAGCGTCTTCAGCAGCGCATTGAACGCTTCCGTCGTCAGCATGTGCACCTCATCAATGATATAAACCTTATGCCGCACCTCTGTCGGCGCATATTTGACTTTATCGCGCAAATCACGAATCTCTTCAACGCCCCGGTTGGAGGCTGCATCAATTTCCTGTACATCCATAACTGCCCCGGCCGTGATCCGTTTACAGGCTTCGCATTCGTTGCAAGGTTCCGGTGCAGGTCCATGCTCGCAATTGATTGCCTTGGCCAAAACTTTGGCCGCACTTGTCTTCCCCGTTCCCCGTGGACCACTGAACAGGTAAGCATGGGACGTGCGATTTTCACGAATGGCGTTCTGCAATGTCTGGATAATATGCTGTTGTCCTACCATGTCTTTGAAGGCCTGAGGCCGCCAAGCACGGTACAACGCTATATGTTCCAATGCGCGTTACCCTCTTTCCCATTCACTTTCATGACCATTCACAGTCACTTCATTATACTATACTCCTGTCCGAATCTAAACCAGACACCTTCCAATTTATAAACACAAAAAAACATCTTCGCATTGACTGCCAAGATGTTCTGATTCCAGATATAAACCGTGCACCTGTTATTGATCGTTGTGATCCGAGCGGCAACCCTGAACAACAACTCGGGCTAGGCAACCCTCCGGCACAAGAGTGGGCTTGCTTATGGCTGCTTCCTTCCGGACCTGACCAGGTTCACAAGTACTCATTGCGGAGGACCCAACCGTCAACATTGTGCGCAGGGACCAGCCTCACATCAACAACACCTCTAACAGGAATTCAACCTCGCTATAGCGGATTGCGAGTTACAGGGCACCGCTACCTCCCCATCTAGCACGGTGAAAATAAGTATATCTCATGGCTGTATAAAAAGCAAATAGCAAATACCGACAAAAAGAGCCTTCTGCAATTGCAGAAGGCTCTAATAACTTTATAACTTGTGGTAACTCATTAGATACCGTATTTCTTTTTGAAACGATCCACGCGTCCACCAGCATCAATAAACTTCTGCTTACCTGTGAAGAACGGGTGGCAAGCGGAGCAAATCTCCACACGCAAAGATTCTTTCACAGAACCAGTTTCAAACGAATTCCCGCAAGCGCAAGTAACGTTAGTTACGTTATATTTCGGTTGAATAGCTTGTTGCATTAACTTTCACCTCTTTCCGCCCTGAACGTCCTATCAGTCCAGAGTTGTATGAACACATGTTCACATTATAGCACTTGAATATAAGTGTTTCAATACCTGTTTTGCGCATCTTAAAACTGGTGTAAAACAGGTGTATTTCAGGTAATATCGGCCACTTTAAGCTCTGGCAAATTTAGGTCGTGCCTGCCCCGGCGGAGGTACATGAGTGTAGGACCCGATAACAACATCAGGCAGCTCTTCCCGGTAAATCTCAAGCATTTGCTTCATGCCAAGTATATCTCCTTGGGCAGGTGGAATCAGCTCCAAATAGCTTTCAGGATCAATATTCAAATTACGCATCTGAATCAGCTTGAGTTTAGTACGCTTGGCGAACTCGATCATCGCCTCTATTTCTTCCTCACGGTCAGTTACACCCGGGAAGATCAGATAGTTAATCGACGTATATACACCCTGCTCAGAGGCATATCGGAGTGATTTTTCTACATTGGCTAACGTATAGGCTCTAGGCTTGTAATAAGCATTGTAATGATCTTCCAGCGCACTGATTGTGCTGACCCGCATCAGATCAAGACCTGCATCTACGATGCCCCGGATATGATCGTTCAACCCCGCATTGGTGTTGATATTGATATATCCCATATCCGTAACGGAACGCACTTCTTTGATCGCATCAATAATCAGCTTGGCTTGAGTGGAAGGCTCGCCTTCGCAACCTTGCCCAAAACTGATAATGGATTCCGGTGTTTTCAAATGTTCCAGCATGACCTCTACAATTTCTTCAACACGGGGGCGAAAATTCATTCTTGTCTGCGGAGATACAAAGCCGCTGTCATCCGGTTGTTCAGATATACAGCCAAAGCAACCGGCATTACAAGAATAAGATACCGGAACCCCTCCCTCCCAGCGATTCAGGAATGTGTTGGAGGAAGTAAGACATTCGTAGCCTAACGCACAGTTGGACAAATGTTGGTACAGTCGGTTTTCCGGATATTGCTCCGTCATCCGCTGAACCCCCAGCTTGACCTGATGACGGTCACAGTTTTCCGGATTCCATTTGGATGGACTGTCGCTCTGCTCTGCGGTTACATAAAATGCTCCATCTTTCCAGACTACGGCAGAATAACCGAACAAGGGCAGCTTATATTCTTTATCGGTTTTCACATATCCCGGCAGACATAATCGTGTAAAACCTTGCGGCAACAATGCACCTACTGCCTGCATATCTCCAGGAAGGGAGACCATCTCCCCAGTTTCAGGGTTCATACCGACCGGGCGGGTGTTGGGCAAGCCTACCAGCGTAGCTCCTTCCGGTAGCGGAATAAGCTCATCCTCCATGATTTCAACAATCATGTCTGCACTGCGGGCAAGCCCATACAAAGAAGCATGATCATATACATTGCCTTTTTCGTCGGCATACACCAAATACATTATGGAACTCCTTTCGCTCCGTCAAGCTACACACCATTAACAGAATGAACCGTAACGGTCGCGGTCTTACGGAACAGATAAAATACATGGATTGGGTTTAGTTGGTCGAGGCCGGGACCGACGCTGCAGTAGAACGCGTGGTTCTCCGTTGCTGGGCGCCTGAGCCGCCGGATGATCCACCAGAAGGTGTCAAATCAAACGAAGCCAAAAATTCGGCGTTATTTTTGCTGTTGCGCAGCTTTTTGAGGAAGCCTTCCACAAAATCATGACTTTCCGTCATATTTTTACGAATAGCCCAAATGGTATCCAGTTCTTCCTTGCTCAACAGCACTTCCTCACGACGTGTACCTGAACGACGAATATCAATGGCAGGGAAGATACGACGTTCTGCCAGTTTGCGGTCCAAATGAAGCTCCATGTTGCCTGTACCTTTGAACTCTTCATAGATGATATCATCCATCCGTGATCCTGTATCAATCAACGCTGTAGCAAGGATTGTCAGACTGCCGCCTTCCTCCACGTTCCGCGCCGCACCAAAAAAGCGCTTCGGACGATGAAAGGCCGCCGGATCAATACCCCCACTCAAAGTACGACCGGATGGAGGGATAACGAGATTGTACGCTCGAGCCAAACGTGTAATGCTGTCCAGCAGGATCACAACATCCTTTTTATGCTCCACAAGACGCAACGCACGCTCCAATACCAACTCTGCTACTTTGATGTGATTCTCAGGAAGTTCATCAAATGTAGAAGCCACAACTTCACCTTTAACAGAACGCTGCATATCGGTCACTTCTTCAGGGCGTTCATCAATCAACAAGACAAAAAGCTCAATCTCGGGATTGTTGGTAGAAATGCTATTGGCAATTTCTTTGAGGAGAAGTGTCTTCCCGGCTTTGGGAGGTGCCACAATGAGTCCGCGCTGTCCAAGTCCGACAGGGGCCAGTACATCCATAATTCTCGTAGACAAATGGTTGGGGGAAGTTTCAAGGACTAATTTGGTTTGCGGATACAGTGGAGTCAGTGCAGGAAAATGTAGCCGCTCAGCAGCTTGCTCAGGGCTTCTTCCATTAACTGCGTTAACTTGAAGCAATCCAAAATATCGTTCATTTTCTTTTGGCGTTCGGCATTTACCCGATACAAGATCGCCTGTTCTTAAGTCAAACTTACGGATTTGTGAAGCAGAGATGTAAATATCTTCGGTACTCGGGAGATAATTAATTGGCCTCAGAAAGCCATAGCCTTCAGGAAGTATTTCCAGAACCCCCTGCATAAACATCAATCCGCTCTTCTCAGCTTGCGCACGCAGGATGGCAAAAATTAATTCTTTCTTCTTGAGCGTTCCGTAGTACGGGATCTGGTATTGCTTGGCCAGCTTGTACAGGTCGGTCAGCTTCATTTCTTCCAGATCGGAAATTTGCAGATCCATATAATAACCACCTATTCAATTATTAAGTCCATTCATACATCTAAATGATAGACAATGATATCATAAACACCATTAACATAATTTTAACCAAAACAAATAAAGTTATACAGCCGTCTGCCTGGATTATACCGGATTATTCCGGTTTTCCGATAAAAGATTATTAGGTATGAACCATAATCTTGTGTCAAGCAGCGGCTGCATAGAGCTTACCCCTTCTATTGTTTATCCGTTCAGGGAGTTCAAAATAAAGTATGGTTAAAATTATTCTGTCTGTCGCCATACATCCGCGCCCAAATGACGAAGATTGGAGACAAGGTGATCATAACCACGGTCAATATATTCGACACCTGTCACCTCGGTTACACCTTCACTCACCGTAAGACCAGCGATGACAAGTGCTGCTCCAGCTCGCAGATCGGCCGCTTTGACTTTGGCCGCATTCAAACGACCGCCCTCAATGATGGCCGACCGACCCTCTACGCGGATCTTAGCCCCCATTCGAACCAGCTCAGGGACGTGCTTAAAACGATTGCTGTACACGAAATCACTCAATACACTAACACCCTGCGCCTGAGTAAGCAAGCTGGTCATAGGAGATTGCAAATCCGTGGCGAATCCGGGGTAAACTAAGGCTTTAACGTCGACATGTTCATAACGAGACGCACCGAGTACACGAATACTTTCGTCATATTCCTCGATGCCAATACCCATCTCCTGCATTTTTGCAGTAAGGGCCTCCATATGCTTGGGAATGACGTTGTCGATCAATACATTGCCACGGGTAGCCGCAGCAGCAATCATATATGTCCCCGCTTGTATGCGGTCAGGTATGATGGAGTGACGACAGCCATGTAGCTCAGATACGCCTTCAATACGGATCGTTTCCGTTCCGGCGCCCTTAATAATGGCCCCCATGGAGTTTAACAGAGTTGCTACATCTATAATCTCAGGCTCTTTAGCCGCATTTTCAATAATTGTGGCGCCTTTGGCACGTGCGGCCGCCAGCATGATGTTAATCGTAGCTCCTACGCTGCTGACATCCAAATAAATTTTGTTACCACGCAGCTCTTTGGCATGCAAATGAATAGCACCGTGCTCGTTTGTCACCGTAGCACCCAGCGCTTCAAAACCTTTAATATGCTGATCAATGGGCCGGGGTTCAAAATTACACCCTCCTGGCAAACCGATAATCGCTTCCTTGAATCTGCCCAGCATGGCTCCCATCATATAGTAGGAAGCTCGTAATTTCTTAACCGGTCCATTCGGCATAGGAATGGATTTAATAGAGGATGGATCAATTTTCATCTGGCTACCTTCCCAGGCAACCGTTGCACCAAGTTCCTCTAATATTTCGGAATACACCGCCACATCACTCAACAGCGGCAAATTGTCCAAAATGACTTCCGACTCTGCCAGAATGGCGGCGGGAATCAAGGCGATGGCACTGTTTTTGGCACCGCTGATGGAAACTGTACCTTGAAGCGGCCGTCCACCGGTGATCATCAATTTTTCCATAAGCTTGAGGGTCCCCCTACGTGTTTTGCAGTCGGTCAAACCATGAACTAAACAACGAAATTTCAACTTTTTAGTGGTGAAAATGGAAAGACACCGGCTAAGCGGTGTGCTTTCCATACCAAACTATTCAACTATACAAAATTAAATATTTTGTGCAGCAGAATTACATCTACAATAAAAAATGAATCTATCCATGCAGCAGCATGACCAGTTCACTAGTTCACTCGTTATTACGCTTTGTTGTTGGAACCGAACTCACGAATTTTACCGATAACCGTTTGTTTGATCGCTTCACGACCTGGAGCGATGAATGTACGTGGATCGTAAGCATCTGGTTTCGCAGCAAGCACTTCACGAACCACTTTCGCAAATGCGATTTGGTTTTCAGTGTTTACGTTGATTTTGGAAGTACCCAGGGAAATGGATTTTTTAATGTCATGTGTAGGAATACCTGTTCCGCCATGAAGAACGAGTGGCAGTTTCACAGCATTGCGGATTTCTTCCATTTCTTTAAAGCCAAGGTTTGGCTCGCCTTTGTATGGTCCATGAACGGAACCCAGTGCAGGAGCCAGTGTATCAATACCTGTTTCGTTAACGATACGTACACAATCGTCCAGCTTAGCGTACATTACGTCACCTACAACATCATCCTCTTGACCGCCAACCATTCCAACTTCAGCTTCAACGGAAACGCCTTTGGAATGTGCATATTCAACAACTTTTTTCGTTGTTTCGATATTTTTCTCAATTGGGCTATGGGAATCGTCAATCATAACAGATGTGAAACCAGCATCAATCGCTTCTTTACATTTTTCAAAGCTGGAACCATGATCCAAGTGAATTGCAACTGGAACCGTAATTTTCATGTCATGAATAAGTCCCTCAACCATTTTAACAACAGTGTAAAATCCGCCCATGTGACGAGCTGCGCCTTCAGAAACGCCCAGGATTACAGGGGATTTTTCTTCTTCAGCAGCGCCCAGAATAGCTTGAGTCCACTCGAGGTTGTTAATGTTGTATTGACCTACTGCATATTTTCCTTCGAGTGCTTTGTTCAACATGTCTTTCATAGATACCAATGGCATGGTTACGTCCTCCTAAAGGTGTTTGGGTTTGTCTATCTTTTTAGCCGACATCACATACGGGCTTATTATACCACAACCCATATTAAATACTAAACAAGCTTTTGCATATCAACACATACAAAAATCACGCTCAGGACGCCGTTTTATCATAGATTTGTATAAGGAGAGGATTTTCTTTCAGTATTTCCCATAAACACAAACAAAAAACCCTGTTTGCTAACAGAGTTCTTAACCAAAATGACTGATCTAGTCATCCCTGAGTTGTTTGTTCACAGCAATTCGCATTTCGTCAATATCAAAGGGCTTGGTAAAATGCATAAGCGCACCTAGCTCCGTCGCCTCTTTAATCATGTCCAGTTCACCATACGCTGTCATCATAATAACCTTGATATCAGGGTTCATGGCTTTTAAATGCTTCAAAATTTCGAGTCCATCCATACCCGGAATTTTCATATCCAGCAGCACAAGATCCGGCGGTTCCTTTTCAACAATTTCAAGTGCAATTTTCCCGTTCGCCGCCTGAAAGGTCTCATAACCCTCACTCCCGAACACTTCCATCAGTAAAATCCGTATTCCATTCTGGTCATCGACGATTAATACTTTCTTCTTTTCCAATGTTTTAACCTCCTAAGATCTTAAAACGAGGATCATGCAGCTATTGCCATAACAGCGTCCGATGACGTACAATATCCGTCCCATACCTAAAACTATATTCGATCCTGCAAAAAGAAAATCCTTCTCTTATACATAATTGTGGAATATTCTTTCATAATCAGGAATCATGGGGTAAAAAAAAGACCTCTCAAGAGGTCTTTTAAGCGTCGTTGTATTAACCTTGAAGCTGCAATGCTGCTTTTACAAATTCACGGAACAAAGGTTGTGGACGGTTTGGACGGGAAGTAAATTCCGGATGGAATTGTACTGCCAGGAACCATGGATGGTCTGGAAGCTCAACAATTTCCACCAAACGTCCGTCCGGTGAAGTACCGGAAATACGAAGACCTGCTTTTTCAATCACTTCGCGATATTCATTATTGAATTCGTACCGGTGACGGTGTCTTTCGTATACCAGCTCGTCATTGTAGCAAGCCTCAGCAAGGGAGCCTTCCACCAGTTTGCACGGATACAAGCCAAGACGCATCGTACCGCCCAAATCCTCGATGTCTTTTTGGTCAGGAAGCAGGTCAATAACAGGATAATCCGTAGCTGGGTTGATCTCCGAGCTGTTGGCTCCTTCAAGACCAGCCAAAGAACGGGCAACCTCAATAACAGATACCTGCATACCCAAACAAATACCAAAGAATGGAATTTTATTCTCACGCGCATAACGGATCGTGCTGATTTTACCTTCAATCCCGCGATCGCCGAAGCCACCCGGCACGAGAATACCACCAATGCCACCCAGCATGTCCGCTACGTTCTCGTCTGTCACTTCTTCAGCGTTCACCCAGCGGATCTTCACGTCCGCATTGGCATCAAAGCCGGCGTGGGAAAGTGACTCAACCACGCTTAAATACGCATCATGCAATGCGACATATTTACCGACAATGGCAATCTCGACCGTTTTATCCAGCTTGCTGATTCGATCAACTAGCCCTTCCCACTCCGTCATATCCGGCGCAGGGGTTGTCAGCTTCAGATGGTTAACGACGATTTCGTCCAAGCCTTCTTCACGCAGGTTCAACGGAACCTCATAGAGAGTTGAAGCATCGCGACATTCTACCACAGCGTTCGCATCAATATCGCAGAACAGCGCAATTTTGGCCTTCATATCGGAGGACAGTTCGTGCTCTGTACGGCAAACAATGACGTTAGGCTGAATGCCGATGCTGCGTAGTTCTTTTACACTGTGCTGAGTTGGTTTGGTTTTAACCTCACCAGCAGCTTTGATATAAGGAATAAGCGTTACGTGAATGTACATTACATTCTCACGTCCAACTTCGCTTTTAAGCTGACGAATAGCTTCCAAAAATGGCAAGCTTTCAATATCGCCTACTGTACCGCCAATTTCTGTAATAATGACGTCCGAACCTGCTTCGCGGCCTGCGCGGTACACACGCTCCTTGATTTCGTTCGTAATGTGAGGGATAACCTGTACTGTACCGCCCAAATATTCTCCGCGACGCTCTTTGCTGATTACGCTCGAATATACTTTGCCTGTTGTGACATTGCTGTTCTTGGACAGATTAATATCAATAAAGCGTTCATAGTGTCCCAGGTCAAGATCCGTTTCCGCACCATCATCCGTTACGAACACTTCACCGTGCTGGTAAGGACTCATGGTGCCCGGATCGACATTCAGGTAAGGATCAAATTTTTGGATCGTTACCTTTAGTCCCCTGTTCTTCAAAAGCCTTCCCAGTGAAGCTGCCGTAATCCCTTTGCCCAAGGAAGACACAACCCCGCCTGTCACAAAAATATACTTTGTCACTGTTCAAAACCCTCCTAGATAAAATGCAAAATTCAGGCGACATTATGATGTTATCGTAACCCGTTTACACGGATTATCATCCATGAAGAAGGCAGCGGATTTAATTTCCATACCGCCGCCCTTAGCCCTCTTTCATGAGTGAAAACACCCCTATAAAAAACAAAAAAGCACTCCCGTAGTACGGGGCACTTTTATACAAAAAAGCAAACATATAAGTGAATCAATCATAAGCCCAAGCAATAGTTTACCCCGTGTCCAATCCCCTGTCAAGGAAGTTATCTATGTTAATTTACCCATTGCACGAGATTGGAATGATTCCACCCGAAAGCTTCAAATCAGGAGGGGTTTCAGGAAAACGGTCATGAAAAAGGGGAGAGCATATCTCCCCTTACGATTTGTTCCTAGCGAAGCGAATCATCGTCGTCATCCAACGAATCATCGTCATTTTCATCCTCTGTATCGTCCTCATCACTGAGGTCTTCGTCGTCTATGACTACGTCTTCATCACTATCGTCATCTTCACCGTCGAACAGCTCATCTTCGCCGTCCTCGTCTTCACTATCTGCATCGAAGTCGTCATCAGAGTTGTAGGTTTCTTCTTCTTCATGATAGTCGTCTTCGTCGTCATCGTCTTCGTCGTTAATAATACGAGGGCGCTTGGCGCCTGTCAGGGCATCTTCGGATTTATCCACCGGATACCAACGTTTCAGGCCCCACAGATTCGTACCGACACAGGCAAAACGCCCGTCAATGTTGATTTCAGTATATAGCTGAGCAATTACGTCATTAATTTCTTCATCGGACAAGCCACGCAATTTGGCGACTTCATTCATCAGGTCACGGTAATAATATGGAGTATTGGCCGCTTTCAAAACCATAAATGCCAAATCCACCATCGGGGTCTCGTGGACTTTCTCCGGGTCAATCTTTAAGTTGAGTGGGGTACTCACCTAGGGACACTTCCTCTCACACGTAATTCACAAGAACATGTTTCAGAGCATACACGATACATGCAATACTAACATATCCATTATCAAAACTAAGTAAAACCTATTTGGAAGCAAATTGCAAGTTAAACATGGGTATCGGCACAAATTCCAGAAATATCCCCATGGACAAGACACACATGTAAAAAAGACGGGGTCCCCCCCGTCTTCGACTGTACCCACTCCGGGAGCTGTCCCCCAAAGTTGTTGCACAAGAGCTTATGCCCTCCATGTATCGTATGTGTCCTCCAACACTTTGACACGACAAGCAGGCCTATTTCCATAAAAAAGGGGCAGGTTCCCCATGCAGGCGCTGACGCTTGCTCATACAATACCTCAGCATGGCTCATCGGAGGAGGACCGTCTCACATGGACTATCCTGGTTTTTTGCAGCGTTTGCATGAGGGTATTTCGGAGCCGTCCGGCAGTGGACGGCACAAACAGATCATTACGTTCGATAAACCTCATCAATACCGGGAATGCCTGTCCTATCTCAGGAAGCTGAAACCTGAGCTCGCGGGATTACGACAAGTGCAACCGGCCCGACTGATCCGCGCTCTCATCGCCCCTCTTCCAGGGGGAGACAGGCTGGGCAAATATCACAACGGTGTTACCGTTGAAGAAGATACGCGCATGAAGATTCACGCAGAAACAGCCCATATACCGAAAGCAGAGAGAAACCTTCCCATGCCTTGGGGAGTCAAGCAGGTCCGTGCATACAAGGCTTGGCCTTCCTCCACAGGCAATCGGGTCAGAATCGGGGTGATCGACACAGGAGCCGATTTTCAACATCCTGATCTTCGTTATTCTCTTGCCAGAGGTATTAATTTGCTTAATCGGACGATGTTACCCTATGACGATAACGGTCACGGAACTCACATTGCCGGTACTATCGCTGCTTCCAACTATGATGAGGGTATGGTCGGCGTAGCGCCGAGGGCTTTGATTCATCCTGTAAAAGCGTTTGACCATAACGGAGCCGCCTACGTCTCCGACATTATTCTCGGTATCGACTGGTGTGTGCTAAATCGTGTCGATATCATCAATATGAGCTTTGGCATGAAGTCACGCAGCAAGGCACTGCTTGATATGGTGAATAAAGCCTATCATAACGGGATCGTGATCGTGGCTTCTTCGGGCAATGAAGGCAAGCGTCGAGCTATTGACTACCCGGCTCGCTATTCCCAGACCATCTCGGTTGGAGCTACCGATAAATACAGACGCATCGCACCTTTTAGCAATCGGGGAGAATTTGTAGACGTGTACGCACCTGGCGAGAAAATCATATCCTCCTGGATACACGGCAGGCATCACGAAATGAGCGGCACCTCTATGGCTACTTCCCATGTCACCGGAAGCATCGCGCTTCTCCTTTCACTCAGACCGGAACTGGAGCCGGCGGAGATCAAAGCACTGCTCAAACGCACCGCCACACCGCTACGCCTTCGTAAAAGCAATGGACGCAGCTCTATCTCCACCAAGCTTGGAGAAGTGGATGCCTTCCGATTAATGCAGGAGGGAACCAAGTAAATGATACAGTTTGGAGAATCTTCGAAGCCACAGGAACAGCTAGACCTTTAACGTTGCGCCCGGCTCAAGCGAGTAAATAGCTTTTACAGCCCCTTCGCCACGTTCGATCCAGCCTTCTTTTATCAGTTCATCATATACTAGATCGGTATGCGATTTCGGTGCATGAACGAGCACAACCTGCTTGCTGGGCAATCGCTCCAGCATATGCTTCACATCCGACACTCCCTGATGCACCTTGTAAATTACATGCCGAACGGTGCAGCGGTCCTTTTGATCCGTTTTCTGACTCGTGCAATCCAGTAGATGTTTACCAAAAGACCCCCTTGAAGCATGCCCGGTCAAAACAACTCCATTGTTGTTGACTTTTCCATCGTCTGTATCACCGCCCAAACTCGGGTGGTCAGACAGGTACTGATAGTACCAGCGTGCGCGTGGTGAGTCCATCATGCCGTCTCCTGTCACGATAATGGCCGCTGCGTTCTGTTCCAGTAACCTTATTCGTTCCGCATGATTACGGGGTACAAACACGCTGTCATCACTCAGCACCTGTTCTATTCGCACAAGAGCCTCCGGACGCAGCCATTCTCTCCAGCTGCTTAAACGCTGCAACCCCTGCCATATATCCGGCTCTATAATTAAGGTCTGTCCGGGGAACTGCTCCCTGGTCCAAACGATCAGCTCCTGTCCCCGGCCAAAGGCAGGCACAGGCAGTAACACATGGCCCTTAGATGCTAATATCCGCCCCAGCTCGGCCCGCAGCCGCTCCAGCTTCACAGCCTGCGGGTCCTTATCCATGCCATAGGCATTATCCATTATGGCGATATCCGCCAGATTGATATCCGGCATCATTCCAAGATGGTCAGGTACACTTTTCCCCGCGCCCATGCTTGGCGTATCCGCAGCGAGCAGCTCGGATTCTCGGCTGTAATCGCCCGAAAAGAACAATCGCTTTCCTTCCAGTTCTACTCCAAACCACACTGCACCAGCCAAATGCCCACTGCGCCCCCATATGATTTGTACACCCGGACAAATCTCCCGCCATACACCTGACGGCGCTTCATCCTCCAGATAACGGTATGTAATAGCTTTAATATCCCGCTCATCGTATGGCAGTTGTCCACCTCTCGATGCTACATAAGAATGCCAGGAGCAAAAATAGGAATCCAACTGCTCTGCGGTAGCCTTGGTCGTCCAGACCTCTCCCCGGTATCCATACTTATAAAGTAAGGGTAGAGCCATCGAGTGATCTTCATGCGCATGGGACAGCAATACAGCAGATAGTCCCTGCGCCTCCTGAGGCGAGAATACAGGGTATTGTCCGATTCCTTCCTTTTTCACTCCACAATCCAGCATAATACGGTGCTGCTCTCCTTCAAAAACATAGCAGGAGCGGCCATGTTCGCCCGCTCCGCCCCAAATTCTAAGCTTGGTCATCGTCATTTCCACTTTCTCTGCGAGTTTAGGCTCTCCATCACCATCAGCAGCAGGGTAGTCAACCCGACCGATATGACTGCCATCGCCATGCCGAGCGACACCTGTCCCTGTTCAAACTGAGCAAAGATGTAGGTCGCAGACGTCTGAACGGATGGTGGCAGAATCAGTAATGAACCCACCAGTTCGCGCGAGGCAATGGTGAAGGTCATCATCCAGCCCGCCAGCATCCCCGGCAAAATCAGCGGTAACATAATCCGGCGGAATACGTAAAACGGACGTCCGCCAAACACCTGGCCTGCCTGAAAAAGGGCTGTGTCCACCTGCGTAAAGGCGCTTTTTACATATTGAACGGTATAAGGTACAAACAAGATCACATACGTCAGAATAACCATGCCGTAAGTGTTGTACAACGGAATGGGCATCCATGGCGAGTTCCACCATAAAATAAGGCCGACGACCATCACAATCCCCGGGACTGTGTTCGGCAGCAGGCTGAAGGCATCCACCGTCCGCTGAAGCACGGAACGTGATTGTCCCACAACAAGCGCAAACCATGTGCCTAGCAGGGCGGCAATCGTCGACGCGCCCAAAGACAGAAATACGCTATTCAGCAACGCCTCCATGCTTTCCGATCCCCAGGACAGCAGCTCCCTGTAATAATCGAGTGTAAAGTTGTTCCAGGCCAGCCCGATTCCCCTTAGCTTCATGGTAGAAGCAGCGATGATAGAGAAATAAGGGATGCCAATAGACGCAATAAGCAATAATAGAATAAAAGCAACACTTAGCCCTGTTGTCCAATCCGATACACGAAGACGGGAAGGACGAGAGCCTTTGCCCCCAACCAGTCTATACGTGTATTTGCGATTGATTACCGATTGCACATACCAGACCAGCAGACAGGCCGTTAGCAGCACCGAGGCCAGTGACGTTGCCTTGCCAAAGTCAATCGGCCAGCTGGAAATATATTTGTGAATTTCCGATGTCATGACCTCATATCCGATACGCCGTCCAAAGGTGGCGGGGGTACCAAACTCCGCAATCGTTTTGACGAAAATAAGCAATGCCCCCATTCCGTAAGCCGATAGCAGCAGGGGTAAAACGATCCGGCGGAATCTGTACCAAAAGCTGCCGCCCATCACAGCACCCGCTTCTTCCAGGCTACCGCCAATTCTTAGCAGCGCACCACGCAGCAGCAGGTATAAGAATGGAAACAGATGCAGACTCATGATCATCACCATGCCGCCAAAGCTAAAAAAGGACGGCGTTAAAACATGAAGCTCGGGAAGCAGCTGCGCCAGATACCCGTTTTTTTGCATAAACAAAATCCAGCCCATGGACCCGATATAGGGCGGGGTCATAAACGGAATCAGCAGCACCACGTCCAACCAGCGCCACCTTGCAAGACAAGTGTTGGACATGATCCATGCCAACGGAAGTGCAAGTACAGTCGTCCCGGCAATAACACAGATACCCAGCCAAATGGAGTTGAACAGAACACCCGCAAATCGGGATTCAGCCAACGTCCGCAAAGGTGCCGTCCATTGAAATGTCCCATCCGCATATACACTTTGGATAAAAATTTGCAGCAACGGCATGACGATCAGAAAAGCAAGCGCGATCAGAGCAAGCATCAGACACCACGCTCTGATCTGTTTGACAGATAGGACTCCCATCCGCTTACTTAAATATTTGCGTGAACTTCTCGGTCACGTCAGGCCCGTGCTCACCCATCCATTCCCAACGGGTGTTCAGCAAAGGGATCTCATCCAGGTTGGCACGCTTGTCGGCTTTGACATCCGTGCGGCCCGGAAGCAGGGAAGCATCCGCTACCAGCTTCTGTGCTTCGTCCGACAGCAGATAGTCAATGAATGCCTTGGCATTCTGCTCATGCTGCGTTGATTTGAGAATGGCCGCCGGACGAGGGCTGATCACTGTTCCTTCCTTCGGATAAACAATGTCTATCGGCTCGCCTTTGGCTTTAGCCTTATAGGTCATGTAATCGACCGCAGCTGCAACCATGCTTTTGGCTCCGGTAATGACCGGGTCCAGCGCTTCCTGATTCGCGCCAGCCATGGCAACACCATTAGCCTTGTACTGCTCGAACAACGTCCAGCCCCCATCGCCCTTGGCGCTCAGATAACCTGTCATGAAATCCAGCGCCGAGCCGGAGAGTGACGGATCGGGAATGTTAACTTGGTCCTTATACTCTGGCTTTGCCAGATCGGCCCATGATGTCGGTGGCGTCTTCACCAGATTCGTATTGTACGCAATACCTAGCGCCGAGGCACTGGTACTGAAATAATGGCCTTCCTTGTCAGACCAGTCGGGATTCAGCTTGTCCGCATTTTTGGCCTCGGGGTAGGGCAGCGTGAGTCCATCTTTTTTCAGCCCTTGCACGGAAGGAAGAGATGCCAGCACCACTACGTCTGCTACCGGATTCGTCTTCTCGGCTTCCATCCGAGCCAGAATTTTACCGGTTGTCCCCTGGAATAGTTCAACTTTAACTCCGCTTTGCGCCTCATAGCCTGCTACCAGCTTTTTCGCCAGCCCATCCGGGCCTGCACTGTAGACGACCAGTTTCTTATCACTGGATGCCGCCCCGGCTTGTCCGGCTGTTCCCGTCGCTTGCGCTCCGTCCTTGGAAGGTGTAGCGGCTCCACAGCCTGCAACAGCCAGTCCGAAGGTTAATGTTAATGCGAGCATTGCGCCTTTTTTCCATCCTGTACGAAAAACGTGCCTGTTCATCATCTTGTGTTTACCCCTTTTTCTATGGTTCGAGTTGGTGGATGTACTGCGGTGATACCCAAATTTGCTTTCGTGATCCTATGGACAAACGGGTCGAATGATAAGCGCTCCATAGCTCTCCATTCTCAGCCAGTATACGGATCTCATACCGATCCCCCACATAGCTGACATGCTGAACCTCTACTGTAAAAGCGTGCTGGTCCACTTGATCCTGTTGCCAGCGCACATGCTCAGGGCGGAATAGCATCCGCTCCGGCTGTAGCCAGTTCGATTTACCGATAAACCTCGCCACCTCTGGATGAGATGGACGACCATAGATTTCCTCTGGCGTTCCCGTCTGTAATATATGTCCGTTTTTCATGACGACCACCTCATCAGACATCGACATCGCCTCGACTTGATCATGGGTGACGTACAGGGCGGTCAGACCCAGATCGCGTACCAGTGAAAGCATTTCGATGCGCATTTCCTCCCGCAGCACCGCATCCAGTGCACTGAGTGGCTCATCGAACAATACAAGCCGGGGCCGAACGGCAACGGCGCGGGCAAAGGCGACCCGTTGCTGCTGTCCGCCGGACAACTCATGGGGATACCTACCTTCCATCCCCGATAGTCTGACCTTGTCCAGTGCCTCTAGCACCACCGCCCGCAGCTCCTTGGCACGCCCGCCACCGGGAAGTTTGGCCTGTTTGCCTGAACGCAGGCCGAAGGCCACATTTTCAAACACCGTCATATGGGGCCACAGCGCAAAGTCCTGAAATACCATGCCGAAATGACGAAGATGTGCAGGCACATCCTTTTTACGTTCAGCCGAAAATAGAATTTCCTCCCCCAACGTGACCATGCCGCTATCTGGCGTCTCCAGCCCGGCGATCATGCGCAGAAGCGTTGTTTTCCCACAGCCGGACGGACCGAGCAGTGTTGTGAATTTTCCCCGCCGCACAAGCAGATTGGTCTCGTGCAATGCGGTCATATGACCGAAGGTTTTACTCAACCCGTGAATATGTAGATCTTGATTCATCGCATTACCCGCCTGTTCTTCTGACTGACCCCAGTGTAAAACTTGAATTCGCAGCCTGTGTTATTGGAAAGTTAAAACAAAATTAATTATTTCAATGAATTGTGTTAATACTCATAGATTTAATCTATATAGAGGGGATTGATACTGTGGCACCAGAGGGCAGGCATACATTTCCGACCAATCAGAAAGTAGGGCATCCCAAGTGAATTTGAGTCTTCTAAAACTGCACATTGTAGAGTTGCTGGACAAGCACCATAAAATTACCACCGTGGCCGAGCTTCTCGGTCTGAAACAACCAACCGTTACCTTTCATATGAAGAATCTGGAGCGGGAATTCGGTGTAAAGCTGTTTGACACGAGGATGGGAAAAATCATCCTGACAGATGCTGGCCAAGCGCTACTCCACTATGCCGCCAAGATCAACGCACTCGCTGCCGAGGCAGAGCGGGTCGTCTGCGAATTTGACACGCTTCAGCGGGGAAGCATTCGAATCGGAGCAAGCTATGTACCTGCTACCTACTTGCTCCCTGCGGTGCTGCACCGTTTTGCCCGTGAGCATCCGGGGATTCATATTTCCTTGTCGGTGAGAACTGCTCCAGTGATCAAGGACATGCTCACTCGCCACGAAATTGACCTCGGCGTCATCTCGGCAGAGCCGTTTCAATCGCCAACGCTGGTGGCCGAGCCCTTAAGCGAGGATGAACTGGTACTCATCTGCGCACCCGGTCACCCGCTCGCAAGTGAAACCGGGCTGACGCCCGAACGAATCGCTTCTTCCTCCTTCGTGCTGCATGGCAAGGATTCCAGCACACGGCATATGACCGACAAATGGTTGGAGTACGACAACCGTCGTCTCCCCTCCTATTTGGAGCTGGATTCGCTTGAGGCGATTAAGCAGTCAGTCATGCTGGGAGAACACGTCTCCTTCGTCTCCCGCATTGCCGTACAATCGGAAGTCCAACGCGGGCTGCTGGTGATCCGGCCCATTCCGGGTCACCGTGTTGAAAGATACATTTATATGGTCAGCAACCAAGACCGCCACCGTTCGGCGCTGATTCGCCGTTTTGCTGAATATTTGTCATCGAACCAAGATTAAATCTTACCTGTTATATAGAAATTATGTTATTTTTTAATCGTAGTACCGCCCAGCCTTGACATACGACTGACAATAACCCCGTAAAGTATAGCGTGTACTACCATTCGGATGAACAGGAGAGGATAGAATGAAACAGAGGCTTCGTTTTACAAAAGTATTGTCGGTCTTAACCCTGAGCGCAGTGCTGCTCGTAACGGGATGGAAGGGAGCCGAGCCTGTACAGGCCGCCGCCAATGCCACTCCAAGCTATGAGGTAAAGCTGCTGCTGGATACGGCTCAGGTTCTCAATGCAGATGGCTCTCTGAAAAGCAGCATAGTACATGAGTTCCACATTAGCGATGAAGTACAAAGATTGAGCGTGGAGTATTTCGATACCGATCAGCTTCAATTGAACGGCGAGGGCTGGAACGTCAGATTTCGCAAAAAAGAGGATAAAAAGAATTATGAGTTAACCTACAAGAAGCGGTACACAGTCACAAACGGAGATATCGACGCGGCTCTCACCCAAGCCAATAAAGAAGGTTTTAGTGCATCCGATGATAACTATGATGCTGAGGTGGATTGGGGTTATAGCAAACAGACACTTAGCTTTTCCAATGACAAAAAAACGAACGCTTCCAAAGGATTAACTCTTCCGTCCCCGGATCAGGCGTTAAAGCAACTATTGGACAATCTTCCGGGCAAGCTGCAAAACTGGAAAGACAGCAACTGGGGCAAGAAAACTCTGGCAGACTCCAGAGTACGCGGTCCGGTACAGGTCAGCAAATATGAAGGCAGCTTCCAAGGACTGGATACCGACGTTGAAGTCTGGCCTATCCGCAGTGCCAGCGGATCCGGTACAGATACCATCATCGAAATTTCTTTTAAAACCACGGATTACAGCGCTGCCGCCAGCAACCGCACCCAGCTGATCAACTTGCTGCAATCCAAGGGATGGCTGGTTCCTGCCGATTCCCTGAAAACGAATCTGGTGCTGGAACGGTACTAAGCCAAGCTGCTTTCATATAAAAAGGAACCGCACGTGCCATCCTGTTCTGGATAGTACGTGCGGTTCTTTTATCGTTACAGCATTTACATACGTTCCGGCGCAGACACGCCCACCAGTTTCAGCACGTTGGCAATGGTGGTGCGCACCGCCCCAAACAGTGCCAAGCGAGCTTGCGTTTGAGCAGCATCCTCGGTGATGACGCGCTCTGCCTTATAGTAGCTGTGGAATAGTGAAGCCAGCTCATAGACATAGCGAATCATACGGTGCGGCGCAAAGTTCGCAGCTGCTACAGAGACTTCTTCTGGAAGCTCACCGATTTTGCGCAACAGGTCGTATTCATGCTCAGCCGTCAGCTTGGACAGGTCCACCTCTGCCAATGGCAGGACAGCAATCCCCTGCTCTTCAGCTTGACGATATACGCTGCACGCACGTGCGTGTGCATATTGCACGTAGAATACCGGATTTTCATTGGAGGTGGAAATCGCCAAATCCATGTCAAAATCCAAATGCGAGTCCATGCTGCGCATCGTGAAGAAGTAACGAATCGCATCCACGCCTACTTCTTCCATCAGGTCCTCCATCGTTACGGCCTTGCCGGTACGCTTGGACATCTTCACCTTTTCCCCGTTTTGGAACAGGCTGACCATCTGGGCAATCAGCACTTTAAGCTTATCCGGGTCATTCCCCAGTGCTTCCATTGCTGCCTTCATTCGTGGAATGTAGCCATGGTGATCCGCGCCCCAGATGTTGATGATCGTGTCATAACCACGAGCATATTTATCGCGATGGTAAGCGATATCAGGCGTCAGGTAAGTGTAGGTGCCGTCATTTTTGATCAATACGCGGTCTTTATCATCGCCGTATTTAGTCGTGTTCAGCCACGTAGCTCCGTCCTTCTCATAGATTTCATCACGATCACGGAGCTCGTTCAGCGCCTTGAGCACTTCGCCGTTATCATACAGCGATGTCTCGCTGAACCAGGAGTCAAAAGGTACACGGAACCGTTCCAGGTCACGCTTGATCTTGTTCAGTTCCTTTTCCAGACCATAGTCACGGAAATAAGCAGCGCGATCCCCTGGTTCCATAGACAACAGAGCATCGCCCTTCTCAGCCACCAGCTCTTTGGCAAACCCGATGATATCCTCACCATGGTAACCGTCCTCCGGCATCTCTGCGGGCTGTCCCAGCTCTTGCAAATAACGTGCTTCAATCGAACGGCTCATATTGTAAATCTGGTTACCCGCATCATTAATGTAGTATTCACGAGTAACCTGATATCCGGCATAATCAAGCACATTGCAAAGAGCATCCCCCACTGCTGCACCACGCGCATGCCCCAGGTGGAGGCTGCCTGTCGGGTTCGCGCTGACAAATTCGATTTGGACCTTTTTGCCTGCCCCTACCTGTACACGTCCGTAATCTGCTCCCTGCGCTTGTACTTGTTCAATAATGGTATACAGGTAGCTCTTGTTTAGACGGAAGTTAATAAAACCCGGTCCGGCAATTTCCGCACTCTCAATAGAAGCGGCAGCCAAATCCATATTTGCGATCAAGTCTTCAGCGATTTGACGCGGGTTTTTCTTGGCAATACGGGTAAGCTGCATCGCAGCATTGGTAGCCAAATCACCGTGTGACTTGTCCTTTGGTACTTCAAGCGTAATGGTCGGCAGCTCTTCGCGGCTCACGATTCCGACAGCCAGTATCGCGGCCTCGATTGCCGAGGTTACCTTTTGATTAATAAGTTCCAGTGGATTGCTTGTCATGATTGTTGCTCCTCCTGTATATGCAAACTGATGGCAAAATGCCCCGAGAAATCCTCAAATACGTACAGATCATAGGTCCAGCTCACATATCCGCTAAATCCATTCATCCGAATATCAAGCTTCTGCGTATGCGCAGACATGTTCAGGTTCAAATAAGGCGATCGGTAAAATCCCGGCAATCTGCGTCCAAGCGCAAATGACTGCTCCGATTGCACCTCGCCGTGACGGATCAGTTTAAGCTCATCAGGTCCGATTTTGACCGTGTTCCGTGTCGTTCCTCCCTGAGGCCCCTCTTGTGGCTCTTCATACCTTATATATAGATGCTTCCCACGCACGATGGCTTCACCGGGAAGCTCCTGGACCACATCTTCCCCATCATGATGACTATGAAGACGGATTTGGACCTTTGCATTGTGTGGCATGTGTTCGAACTCCATTCTATCGCTATCCTACTGTACTACTATATCCAGTTCCCGATTGCAATTCAAATGAGTTTTTACAAAAAGATGCTTTCATTCAAAAAAATCAGCTATCACAGGTTCGCTTCATCGGAGCCTGACTAAAACTTTCGATAAATCGGGAAGCCAGGGAAGACATGTATTTATCCTTGAGCCACACGGCGGCTACACGAGTATGCAATTCTTCACACATAATTTCCTTAACGATTAACTGGCTATTGCTGCCTAGTGACAACGCAGACTGTGAAATCATGCCGATACCCAGACCTTCATTAGCCCAGTGAAGCGTGGTGCGAGCATCATCGTTTTTGCAAAAGAAGTTGGGCTCAAAGCCATGCCTCATGCAGGTATCGTGGATCAGTTGTTCGAAGCGACGGTATACAATTAACGGCCTGTTCTTCAACTCTGACAATGTGATGGTCTTCTGGTCAGGGTCCCAGTCGTGTTCTTCTGTCATCACTGCAACCATCGGCTCGGAGGCCGCATATCTGCAGCCCAAATCGGTAGTGTTGAACGGTGTCCTGACAATACCGACCTCCACAATTCCTTTGTTCAGAAGGTCGAGAATCATAAACGTATTTCCCTCATGAATTTCAAATTTTACACCCGCATAGTTTTTATGGAATTCGGAAAGCCTGTCCTTCATCAGGGCTGCGCCGGAGGAAGAGACGGTTCCAATCGCGAGGGTCCCCTTCATGCCCATGGCAACATCATTAATTTCTCTTGTCGTAGCATCTGTCAGCTCCAAAATCTGCTTGGCTCTGTTCTGCAAAATGATCCCGGCCTCCGTCAGATGAAGACTTCGTGGACCTCGATGCACGAGTTTTACACCAAGCTCCTCCTCCAGCTGCATGAGCTGCTGACTTAAGGGAGGCTGGGCCATTTTCAGCTTTTTCGCGGCTGCCGTAATTTGTCCGGCCTCTGCAATGGCCAGGAAATACTTGAGATGTCTCAATTCCATCATGGACCTCCGGTACTGATATATGTAATACATATACCTCTAATATATATTAAATATTATTCATATGGGTTGGGATATGCCATAATCATATTCAGTTATCGCGCTGGGTCAACAGGCTTTATATATTATTTAGGTTAGGTGATGGTTGATTTGCTGAAATTCGCTATTTTTTTGAAGCCTTATAAAAAGGAAAGCATACTTGGGCCTCTGTTTAAGCTCATTGAAGCCATTCTGGAATTATTGCTGCCTACCATGGTTGCTCTCATGATTAATCACGGCGTTGGCAAAGAGGATACCCATTATGTGTGGCAGATGGGCCTTTTAATGCTGCTTATGACCGTGCTGGGCTTCGGCAGTTCAATGGTGTGCCAGTTTTATGCAGCCCGGGCCTCTCAAGGCTTTGGTACGACGCTGCGCAACACGATGTTCCAGCACATTTCATCGCTCTCTTATGCGGATCTCGATAAGTTTGGGACACCTTCGCTCATTAACCGGATTACAAACGATGTTAATCAGCTCCAAACGGCAGTGGCAATGCTGATTCGTCTGGTCATTCGTGCTCCTTTTATTTGTATCGGGGCTATTATAATGTCGATGATTCTGGACTTCCGTCTGGCTTTGGTGCTGTTGGCGGCTACGCCGATCCTGGCTGTGATTTTGTATCTGGTCATTACGAAGGCTTCACCATTCTACCGCTTATATCAGAAAAAACTGGATAAAATCGCTTTGGTGCTAAGCGAGAATCTGACCGGGGTACGGGTAATACGGGCTTTTGCCAAAAGAGGAGCC
Source organism: Paenibacillus sp. 1-18 (assembly GCF_000520755.1). Lineage (NCBI taxonomy): Bacteria > Bacillati > Bacillota > Bacilli > Caryophanales > Paenibacillaceae > Paenibacillus > Paenibacillus sp. 1-18. Next base: position 2,433 of record NZ_ASSB01000327.1, on the reverse strand, counting down.
GAACGGGGAAAGTTCACTACAGCCTCCGATGATCTGACCCAGACTGCCATTCGTGTCGGTCGTATTTCCGCTTTGCTTAGCCCGGCCACTCTGCTGGTGGTCAACGGAGCCATTATCGCCATCCTGTGGGTCGGGGGTATCCATATTCAGTATGGAGCTCTTACACAAGGTGAGATTATCGCTTTTATTAATTATATCACGCAGATTTTACTGGCTCTGATTGTGGTGACCAATTTGATTATATTGTTCACCAAGGCTTCTACTTCAGCGGCACGGATTCAGGAGGTGCTGGATACACGAGCTTCGATCTCTGATGTGGCTGCATCTGGAGGTCAGCCACGTGCAGATCATATGTCCCCACAAGACACTGTACCAGCTATCTCCTTTGAGCATGTCTCCTTTGGATACAATACAACAGGACAAATGGCGCTTAGCGATATAGACGTAGATATCTATCCCGGTGAAACGGTCGGCATCATCGGAGGAACAGGCTCGGGAAAATCTACATTTGTGAATCTCATTCCCAGATTCTATGATGCAGTGGAAGGTAGTATACGGGTCGATGGAATCAATGTCCGGGATTACACACTTAAGCAGCTGCGGCAAAAGATCGGGATTGTCCCACAGAAGGCGCTACTGTTCACCGGCACCATAGCGGATAATATCCGCTGGGGCAATGAACATGCCACCGATGAGGAAGTCGCGCGGGCAGCCACCATCGCACAAGCGAATGAGTTCATTTCCAGCTTACCCGAAAAATACCACGCCCCGATTACCCGAGGCGGTCTTAATCTGTCGGGAGGCCAGAAGCAGCGGCTTACTATTGCAAGAGCTATTGTAGGGAACCCGGAAATCCTTATTTTGGATGATTCCTCAAGCGCACTTGATTTCGCAACCGACGCTGCCCTGCGCAAATCGCTACGGGACAATAGCGCCCATATGACCGTCCTGCTGGTCTCGCAACGGGTAAGCAGCGTGCAACATGCCGATAAGATTATCGTATTTGATGAAGGACGGATTGCCGGTATCGGCACACATGATCAGTTGATGAGCAGCTCAGATGTATATAAGGAAATTAATCGTTCCCAGCTCTCAACACAGGAGGTAGATCAATGAGCAGCAAGGAAACGTGGAAAAGACTGTTAACCTATGTGAATCAATATAAGAACACGACCTTTGGGATCATTGTCTGTGCGATTATTAGCGTGCTTGCCAGTCTGATCGGGCCCTATATGATTGGTCGAGCTATCGACCATATGGCGGGTCAGGGGGGAGTTGATTTTAGAGGTGTCGCGCAAATTCTAGCCGGATTAGGCATTGTATATGCCGTAGGCAGTCTGTTTAGCTGGCTGCTTACGTATTTGACGAACCGGATTGCTTTTCAGACGGTAAATGATATGCGGCGGGAGTTATTTGATCATTTTAATATCCTCCCGTTAAGTTTCCATGACAATCACCCTCAAGGAGACAGCATTAGCCGATTTGTAAACGATATGGATGCTGTGTCAGATGGGTTGCTCCAAGGTTTCTCTACCCTGATTACGGGGATTGTTACCATCATAGGCTCCATTGTGCTTATGTTATATATCAGTCCCATAATGACGCTGGTGGTACTCGTCTCAGCCCCCGTCACGTATGGCGTGGCCAGATTCATTACCACAAGATCTCAACGCATGTTCCGCGAACAGGCCAAAATTTTAGGAAGTCTGAACGGTTATGTGGAGGAAATGATCGGCGGACAGCGGGTAGTGACTGCCTTTCATTATGAAAACCGCACGTTCGAGGAATTCTCTGCTAAAAATGAACAATTGTATCAAGCCGGGGTAAAATCACAGTTCTATGGATCATTATCGAACCCCTCTACCCGATTGGTCAACAACATGACTTTTTCGGTTACTGCGATGATTGGCTGTATATCCATCATTTTGGGTGTGATCTCGGTGGGCGGACTGTCAAGCTTTCTTATTTATACTAATTTGTTCGCCAAGCCATTTAATGAAATTACGGGTGTGCTCACCCAGTTTCAATCGGCAACAGCTTCCGCTCAGCGCATATTTGCCATTCTGGATTCGCCGCCAGAGCAGCCGGAAAAATCAAACGCAGTGCCGTTGGAACGCAGCAAAGGTACGATTGTTTTTGATCATGTCAAATTCTCCTATAACCCGGAACGTACACTCATTACGGACTTTAGTCTCGAGGTTAAGCCGGGCACACGGGTCGCGATTGTCGGCCAGACCGGGGCAGGCAAAACGACACTCGTCAACCTGCTCATGCGGTTTTACGATGTGGACAGCGGCTCCATATCCATCGACGGGGTGAATATCAACGACATGTCCCGGGACAGCTTGCGGACGAACTTTGGCATGGTGCTTCAGGATACCTGGCTGTTCAGCGGCACCATTCGGGACAATATCGCTTACGGAAAGCCGGAAG
>NZ_ASSB01000326.1:0-956 GCF_000520755.1 Paenibacillus sp. 1-18 | reverse complement strand
CGGTTCGCCCGCTCGTTCAGCTCGCGGTACGTGAGCCGGCTTTCCCCAAATACAACCGCCGTCTGCTCCGGCGTCCGCTCCGCTTGCTCCTCAAACATCTGATGGATCGTTTTATCCTTCGGATAGTCAGCCGCGGTCGCGTTGAATTGCTCCAGAATCTGGGCCATTTCTTCCTGAGTAGCCAGTTCAAGCTCGCTCACAGGCAAGTTCGGATTGGCTGTAATTTGCTCCAGCACATGCATGAAATGCCCCTGCATCCGCGCAACACCTGCTTGCTTGTAAACCAGACTATTGTAGCGGAAGCTAATCCGAATGGCTTCGCCCGGGATGACGATCAGATTGAAATCATAACTCGTTTGATCGAACATACTGACGTTCGTAATTTCAAAGGCATCCTCGTCACCGCTGGCTGACTGCTCGATTTGCTGTTCCATAGGATAGTTTTCAAATACCATTATATGGGAAATCAAGCTTTGCTTCTGTTCGGTTTGCGCTTGAATTTCATAGAGCGGATACGTATCGTAAGCGCTCGATGCCAGGGCCAGCTCTTGGGTTGCTTTCAGCACATCTGTAAAAGCGGCGCCTTCCTCGGCACGAATGCGAACCGGGATCGTATTGATAAACAGACCGATCATCGTTTCGATTCCGGTTATTTCTGCCGGTCTTCCAGATACGACGCTGCCGAAAACAACGTCCCTGCTGCCGTTGTATCTTTGCAAAACAAGGCCCCAAGCGCTCTGCATCAGCGTATTAATTGTCACTTGATGCTGTTTGGCAATTGATTCCATCCGACGAGTTAGTTCCCCGCCCAAGTCGCAATCGAGTTCTTCCGCCACATAGCCCGCTGCCTTGTTTTGCGGGTTCTCCTGAATCTCCTGCGGAAGCAGCGTCTGCTGATCGTAATCTTCCAAATACTTGCTCCAGTATGTGGCCGCTTCTTCCGGGCTTTGCTGATC
>NZ_ASSB01000325.1:0-6200 GCF_000520755.1 Paenibacillus sp. 1-18 | reverse complement strand
AGGATTTCTCCGGAGCGCAGCCGTACTCCAGCCGTATGACCCTCTTTGTAAATAACCTCTTGTACGGGGCAGCTTGTGCGAATGTCGACCCCTTGAGAACGTACCTTGTTAACCAAAGCATCGACAACGGTTTTGGCTTTGTCCGTCACAGGGAACATACGCCCGTTGTCTTCTTCCTTTAAGGCTATGCCCAGCTGTTCAAAAAAGGCGATGATATCCCGATTGCCGAAAGCTGCCAGCGCACTGTGGAGAAAACGGCCATTGCCGGGAATGTGCCGGATTAGCTCGTCCAGCTCCTTTGCATTGGTAACATTGCAGCGCCCTCCACCGGAAATACCGAGCTTGCGCCCGAGTTTATTTCCCTTTTCCAGTAAAAGCACCTTGGCGCCCTCACCGCTGGCTGCCGCAGCGGCCATTAATCCGGCTGAGCCGCCTCCGATTACAATAACGTCATATGACATGAAATCTCTTCCTTTTCGTCGACAATTTTCAAAAAAATTCAGAATGGTGTAACAGTTTCTTCATTATATCTTAATAGCGTCGTTTTAATTCATTTTTATCATGATAAACACGCGGATCTTTCGTTTTATTGGGTTGTTAAATACGTAAAAACGATTTGTTGTATGCCTCCGGTATTTTGCGGATTTTGTCGTTCTACACCGGAATTTTAACACATATATTGTAATATATTGTAGCCTGTGCTTTAATTCAACTAGCGGCGTCAAGGAAAGATGAGGAGGAGGAAAAGTCCTTGTTAATTGCTTTGAAGGAAAGTGTGCTTCAGGTTCTCCTTGCCGTTATATCGGCGGGTTTTTTCTCTATATTAACGGATTATGGAGATAAGAAAAAGGTTTGGGGCGGCCAGCTGCTGCCCGGTCCGAATCAAGGGATACTTTATTTGTGTTGCTTACCAGCCATATTGCTATGTTCTCTCTTTCAATATCAGTCTCCATATGGCCTACCTTCCAATCTCGGAATTATTCCCCTCGCTGTCGGCATCATGTATGGTAGACGTCGTACCGCCTTCGCGCTCGCCGCTTCCGCACTCATGGGGACCCTGATTATAGCCCAGTCGACAGAAATGTCGCCGATGTATGTGTGCACAGGTTTTATCCTTTTTACTTTTATGCTGCTGCATGGCAAGTTCTTTCAAAAAGGGACGTTGTCGGACAAAAAACTTCTGATTTCCGCATATGTTGTGGTTGATATGCTGCTTAAGGCTCTGTTCCCGCTCCTGTTGGGCAGACAGGATGTATCGGTATACATTCCCGATTTGCTTACAACGCTATGGAATATTGCTGCAGGTATACTGGCAAGTTTTATGGTCGTGAGTCTGATGCATAATGCCTTCGAAAAACTGGCGCTGCGACGTGATGTAAGCGAATTTACGAGCAAATACTTAATTGAAGCGGATAAGCTGCGTCAGGTGATGGATTTGCTGCCATTATCCCTTGCAACTCTGGACAGCGAGGAACGAGTTATACATATGAACAAAACAATGCTGGAACTCTATCGGAATTTCGATCCCTTCATTACGCTGCCTAAGGTAGTGGGGCGTCCATGGACCTCGTTATATGATTTTAACACTTCGTCGGTGATTAGCGAACGGGTTATGAAAGCGTTGCAAGGGGAGGCGGGTGCTGATTTTATTAATGTACCTCCCAAAGTATTCTTCTGCAGCTTTCTCCCCATGCGGGATAAACATGTGAACAAAACGACAGGTGTCATTATTGCCTTGCAGGATATTACAGAGCTGGAGACGCTGCGCAGTGAGCTGTGCAATTTCGAGAGGCTCAGTCTGGTCGGACAGATGGCAGCAGGCATTACTCATGAAATACGTAATCCCATGGCGGTTGTGCGTGGATTTTTACAGCTTATGCGTGAGAAAAGTCCGGATTCCCTCGGTCATTACTACCGTATCGTGATGGAGGAACTGGATCGGGCGAACGGGATTATTAACGATTTTCTTTCACTTGCCCAGAACCGGATTGTTGAGAAGGAGCAATGCCATCTTCATGATATTATTCGCGAACTCACGCCTTTGTTGTGGGCAGATGCCAACCTGAGGGGGCAGACGATTGAGCTAAAGCTGGAGGATCATGTGACGATGCTGCATTTGAACCCCAAGGAAATGAAGCAGTTGCTGCTTAACTTATCGCGTAATGCGATGGAGGCTATGGGTGAAAAGGGTGTACTGACCATCTCCACGCATGAGGAAGGGGATTTTGTGGAGCTGGAAGTAAAGGATACAGGTCCGGGAATTCCGCAAAACCAGCTTGAAAAGCTGTTCCAGCCTTTTTACACGACCAAAACCAAAGGCACAGGTCTGGGTCTGGCTTTATGTCAAAGTATCGTAGAGCGACACCACGGTACGATTGCCGTAGATTCTGTGGAAGGAACGGGCACGCAGTTTAGAGTTCGATTGCGCAGAACCATTCCAGCTTATCGAGAACATTCCGAGCCTTCTGTCATGAATTCCATACAAAAATAATTGTACACATATAGATCTGTTTTTTTGCAAAACACGTGAAAAAGATTGTATAATGAAGATTAGGTATCCGTACCTTTAACACGAGAGTGGATAAAAAAACAACGTAGTATACATGATTTTTGGAAAAGGAGTGAAAGAATATGTCTATGTCTTTTGACCAATATATGAGAGATTCAGTTCAGCCCATGCGCGATGAGCTGACCAATCTTGGAATCCAGGAGCTGCGTACTTCGGAAGAAGTGGAGGCCAAGCTGCCTAATGCCAAGGGAACAACGCTGGTTGTTGTTAACTCGGTATGCGGTTGTGCCGCAGGTCAATGCCGTCCGGGTGTGGCCGAAGCGCTGAAGCATGATATTACACCGGATCACCTGTATACGGTTTTTGCCGGACAGGACAAGGAAGCAACAGCGAAGGCTCGCGAATTTTTCGCGCCGTATCCGCCATCTTCCCCTTCCATTGCATTGTTGAAAGACGGCGAGTTGGTTCACTTTATCGAGCGTCACCAGGTGGAGGACCGTTCGGCTGATCAAATCGCTGCTGATTTGACCAGTGCATTTGACCGTTTTTGCCGTTAAGACTGCTCAAGCTATGCCCCCGCATTTTTCGCCTGCGAAACTTGCCGGGGCTTTTGCATGTTAGCTTGTAAAGTAAATTCCTAAAAAGAGGTGTTTATCTGATGAGTTTGCAGGAACAGATTATTGCTGAATTGGGAGTACAGCCTACGATTAACGTAGAGGCAGAGGTCCGCAAGCGCGTGGATTTCCTCAAGTCGTATGTAACGAAAACCGGAAGCAAAGGACTGCTGATCGCCATCAGTGGCGGGATTGACAGTGCTGTAGCAGCTGCCTTGTGCAAGCAGGCTACAGATGAGCTGACGAAGGAGCAAGGGCAAGAGTACATAACGCTGGGGGTGTTCCAGCCTTATGGCAAGCAGGAAGATATTGAGCACAGCTACGCGGTTGCCAAAGCGTTCGATCTGAAATATGCCGGGGAAACGAATATCAAGGAAGCGGTTGATGAGGTTGCCGTGGAAGTGGAGCATACGTTAAAGGATATCGGTCTTGAACGTTCCATTACTCCGCAAGTGAGAGGGAATGTAAAGGCAAGAACACGTATGGTGGTTCAGTACGCACTCGCGAACGAGCTGAATCTGCTTGTCGTTGGCACAGACCACGCTTCAGAAGCCATCACAGGCTTTTATACGAAATGGGGCGATGGTGCAGTCGATATTACACCGCTTAGTACGCTGAACAAGCGCCAGGTGCGTTTGCTGGCCAGCTACCTTGGAGTTCCGCAGGCCATTTTGGACAAAGCGCCTACAGCAGGATTGTGGGAAGGCCAGACGGATGAACAAGAACTGGGCATCTCCTACGAAGCGAACAGCGACTATCTGGAAGGCAAGGAAATAGACCCGGCGGCACGCGAAAAGCTGGAAAGCTTCTTCACACGTACAGCGCATAAGCGGACAAGCATTCCGGGAGTTTAAGTGCGTAATCTTATGATTATGAAATTGTAAATCACTCTTGGGATTTATGCGAAATGATCAAATCAATAAAAATGCGGCGATCCGCCCGGCGGATCGCCGTTTGCATTAAAAGGGCTATAGCTTAATTGGTGATCCATTCAATGAAGCGGCGGGTTTCGGTAATCGCCTGATCCAGCTGAAGACTGCCTCCCTGAAATGGATGAACGGTATTGAAGGTATGATTGCCACCTTGAATTTGTACCCATTCAATATCTGGACGAACGGTGGTGAGCAGGGCAGAGCCTTCGCGTAGGCGTTTGGAGTCTTCGGTTCCCTGGATAAGTACGGCTGGCAGCCGGCTGTCTGCAAGCCTGTCCACGATGGCAAAACGCGAGCGATTTTGCTCCAGATCGTTCAGAATGACTACATCCAGCGGGAGCTGCTGCCCGGTTCTGGCGTTTTGAACATAGCTGCGTCCCTTGGTGCGCATTTCTTCTTTTTGTGGCAAAGTAAACAGATCCAAATCTGTCACGCCATTCCATGAAATGACACCGGATATTTCTCCGGGGTGATCCAGAGCGTATACGAAGCAGCTTCCCGCGCCCCGGCTGTGCCCTAATAGAAATAACGGCAGCTCTCTGAACTCGTGGCGTGCTCTCAGATGGGTTAGCAGTATATCCAAATCCTCTTGCTCGCGGCTATAGGTGTTGCGTGCGAATTTTTCCGGCTCGGTAAAATTCTCTAAATCCTCACCTATGCCATTATGTGAAAAGTTGAAGGTTACGACATGGTTATCCACGCTCAATGCTTCTGCAATAAAGGGGAACATACCCCAATCCTTAAATCCCTTGTAGCCATGAGCGATGATGAGCAGGCTTTTGGCTTTGTTTTTGGCGTGAAACCAGGAGGCCCGGATCACGGCATCTATTCCTGCTTCAACCACAATGGTTTCTGACATCCTATCCTTCCTTTCTACGGGAATTTTTAAGTGGGTCTATCAGCTAAATTCATACATTGAACTATAGCTACTCTTATTTTAACATATATTGGTGCTGCCCTTGCGCCTTTGTGGCTCGCCATGGTGTGGACGCACTGTTACAATAGGTGCAGTAAAGTATAAAAAGGACGGGGAATACCCAAATGATCTACGGAATTGGACATGATGTGCTGGAAATAAGCCGTATGGCTGACATTTTGGCAGGTAAATATGCAGATGCGTTTTTGAAACGGGTGTTGACCCCGGCTGAACGTGAGCTTGCTGTGGAACGCAAAGCTAGGCTAACGGAGTTTGTAGCAGGTCGCTTTGCTGCAAAGGAAGCGATAACGAAGGCCTTCGGTTGCGGAATCGGGCAGATGATCGGGTTCGGTGATATGGATATTTTACCGGAGCCTGGGGGGAAGCCCGCAGTTTATTTATCTTCGTCCGCGTGGAATAGACTGGACTTGCCAGGTACAGGGAGCTCGGATTACAGTATTCACCTGAGTATTACACACCAGCCCAACATTGCCTCTGCTTTTGTAATTGTCGAATATAAGGAGATGTGATGTGATGACTGCAAATACACTGGAACAAAAACGTTATTTCAGTTTTGAGCTGTTGAACTGGTATACACGAAACAAACGGGATTTGCCGTGGCGCCGCCATCGGAATCCTTTTTATATCTGGATTTCGGAAATTATGCTTCAGCAGACGCGTGTCGATACGGTGATCCCGTATTTCAATCGCTTTATTGCACGTTTTCCGACGATTGAAGCGCTGGCGGAAGCACCCGAGGAGGATGTGCTCAAGCTGTGGGAAGGGCTGGGCTATTATTCCCGTGCCCGGAATTTGCAAGCTGCGGCCAAACAAGTGGTCGAGCTTCACGGCGGACAGGTACCGGATGATACACAGGCCGTCGCCGCGCTGAAAGGAGTCGGCCCGTATACGACAGGTGCAATTATGAGTATCGCCTTCAATCGGCCGGAGCCTGCTGTGGATGGCAATGTGATGCGGGTGTTGTCGCGCTATTTCCTCATTGAAGAGGATATTATGAAGGGCAGCACACGATCACATATGGAAAGTCTGGTGCGGGAGCTGATCCCCGAAGGGAGAGCCTCCGATTTCAATCAGGCACTGATGGAGCTGGGGGCGCTGGTGTGCACGCCGAAGTCGCCCCAGTGCCTGACCTGCCCGGTCATGGAGCATTGCTCAGGGCGACTGGCAGGTCGCGAGGAGACGCTGCCGGTGAAGACGAAGGCGAAGCC
>NZ_ASSB01000324.1:0-51977 GCF_000520755.1 Paenibacillus sp. 1-18 | reverse complement strand
GCTTCGGTGTCGTACCAGCGCTGGAACACGGCAGCCGAGAACGCCGCTGCCACTCCTTCGCGCTCGTCTTTTTCCAAGCTGCTGAGAAGCTGGGCAAACTCTGCTAGCTGGGCGCTCTCCGGCGTTAATTCGGATGCCGGAGCCTCTGGTGAATCCAGCGTTCCCAGTGCTCCCAGTGCTTCTGCATCCCAAATCCATTGCAGCTTTCCTGCCTGGAATGCTGTGAAGCTGGGGACGTAGGCCTTCGCCTCAATGCAATGGGCGAGTAGAGGGATGGACCGAAGCCAAGGGGCATGGACCTCATCCCAGATCCATTCGATATGCTCCAGCAGCTCGCGTTTTGCCAGAAAAGGGATCACTTGCTCGGAGGGAAGGACGATAATATCATTGCCCTGAACTTGCTGCACCTCTAGCTCGGTACCATAAAAGGAAGCCTCATGCCAAGCAAACAAACGCTGCTTTAGGATTTGGCCGGAAATGCTATAGTTCATGGAAGAATCGCCATAGATCAGCGCGTCTCCATAAGCAGTTAATCGGATGTGTACCGTGATCGTTTCGGTATATTGGCTCATGATAACAAATTCCCTTTCCGCAATTCCTCCTGCAGCGCCCGAAGGCGGCTATGACGACTGGTGAAGCTGGTGAAAAACAGCTCCCAGCGCGACTCTTGCTTTATTTTCTTGTATAGCTTGGACAGCCGCTTCAATAGCTTGACTGCTGCTTTATAGCTGACCCTGTTTTTTTCCAGTACATATCGTTCTACCGCTTGATGGTAGTAGGGCAACAGCAGCTCTGGCGCGTTTTTTTCAATGGGCTGCAAAACGCTTACGCGAAAACTCAACGGCTCGCTGCGTATGCTCAGTTGATAGTCGATCCATTGCCGCCATTTTTCATGGGCAAGCAGTGTCTCTTCATACATTCCCCCGGCAAAAGGGAGCATGCCAACCAGTGTGTCCCACATTTCCGGTTCGGCTTCCGGAAGGTGCTGCAAGACCAGATTCCAATCCTGCATATAATCTTGCAAATGATCGTCCCGATGGCTATGAAGCAAGGGGCCGATATGCCGCAGTCCATCCTTGAGCCGCGACCAGTCTTGGGCTCCGCGGAGCGCGTGTAAGAATAAAAGCAGCTGGTTCGAAGAGATTTTCAATGGAAAAGCCTGTTCAGCCTCTTGGAGCATCGTCCAGGCCGCAGCATCCTGTGACTGGTACACGTGCATCCAGCTTTGGGCCAACATCCAGGGAAGTCGTGCCAAATTTGTACCCAGCTTCTCTTCAGCCGCCTGTAGATGCTCCAATTCCTCTGCATATATGTCGGAGTTTGACCGTTCAGGGCGCATCCAGCGTAGCCAAAACCAATAATAGGCGTCAGAAAAATAAGTACCATTACGCGATTCTGTCAGCATTTTTTGGCGTAAGTAGGCCAAGGTCTCTGCCATACGGGCTTCCTGCTTGGGTTCGCCGGTTAGTGCAAGAGGGCTCTCAAAATCACGCTCGATCGCTTCTTTTAGCTCATCTGCGGCGATTTGCGTGTAATACCCCATATAGAAATGGGTGGGGTAGCCCGCCATTGGGGATTGAGGCACCAGCTTTTCCAGCACACACAGATGAGCGTGCAGTTCATATAACTGCTGCATGTAGGGTGAAAGCGGCGGCTTCACGGCATAGATTGAGGCTAGGGCGCTTTGAACATATTGAGAATTCTGTGTATTCACAGGGTTGAGTGCGATGCACTGATCGAACAGATCATGCCACTCTAAAATGGGCATGTCCGGTATCCGGCTGGCTGTTTTACTGATTACGTTCCTGGTTGCTTCCTTGCGATCGGGTGACAGGCTTGACCGGGAAGGCGATGTGGTGCGTGTGCCTGCTTGTGCAGCCAACCGGGTAAAGCCTGCTGAACGGGCGTTCACCAACGCATGTACGGAACGATCCTGCTCATTCGTGTAATTCAGCAGTACGGCGATCATATGCTTGCAGTTGGTATGAACCGGGCACGTGCATCTGCTGGCAGCAAAAGCGCTCAAGTGGAGATCCACTTCGTAGAGCTCGCTTCCATCTACGACAGCTGCGATATGATCAGCATCAGGCATCACGAATTCTTTAACCCTTCCTTGCTTAAAATATTGAAAGCCTCGTTTGATCGTTACATCATTAAAATGGTCAGCTACGTTCTGGATAAGCTGCTGCCACTGTATATCATCCATAAGATAGGTTGGTTTCATATGCATTAGTCTCCTAAGAGAGAATAGTAATCCGATGACAGATTAACTCTTCCATTATATCAGTTCATGACCGTAAATTGAGGTGAAGAGAGCAGATGGAAAGTTTTCATGCGGGTTGACATGCTTTCTTTTAGAGAGTGAATTACTATTATGAATATAAAATAAATATTACTAATATATTAGTGTTGATGATCCTGTTTAGGGATTGTATGAGGAGGAAAACAATATTTCATCTTTATATAGCTACGATATTCACCTGTCCAGCCAGCTTGATCCCAACCGCACGTATCCGACCATTTTTACACTGCACGGTAAAGGGTCCAATGAACAAGACATATACGGAGTCGTGGAGCCGCTGTCGGAGGAACTTATTATTATCGGCATTCGTGGAGACCTGCCTATGGGCGGGGGATTTCAATATTATGAGCTGAAAAGTCTGGGTAATCCGCTGTGCGGGCAATTTGATCGGGCTATCGAGCAGCTTCAGGCATTCGTACATTATGCCACAGATAAGTATCCGGTTGATCCTGGAAAACGGTATTTCCTCGGGTTCCGTCAGGGAGCGATATTGTCATGTCGCTTGCACTTACGCTGGGAAACCAATTGAAGGGAATCGTGTCACTGAACGGCTATGTGCCTGATTTTGTGAAAACGGAATACGCGCTGCAAAGCACGAAGGACGTATCCGTATTTATTTCCCACGGCGAATATGATTCCGTATTTCCAGTGAAGATCGGCCATGAGGCGGCAGCGTATTTCCAGACCCGAACTTCTCACTGCACATTCAAAATATACCCAACAGATCACGGCGTTTCCCCCGACAACCAGCGGGATGTGCTCCAGTGGCTGCGTGAGGATGCAGGTGTTAGCCCAAAAGCTTAAATGTAACAGCAGGAATAGTGAGATGGATTTTCACACGTAAGTTAGTTCTTTTACTGCAACTCACTGATTCGAAGCCACTAGTACACTATCAGTTTAAAAAAAAAGTAAATTAATGGTAGGACAGAGTCAAAACCCAAAAGAGGTAATGACAATGAAAAACCAAAGGTATCGTGTAGAGTTAACGGAAACGGAACGAAAAACCTTACAATCTCTGGTTTCGAAAGGCGAAGCCACTGCCCGCTCCATCCGGCGTGCTCAGATTCTACTTTGGGCAGATGAACAGCATCCGGTTGGCAAGATGAAGGATATGGAGATCGCCAAGCAACTTTAAGTGCAAACCAATACTGTGCATCTGGTACGTAAAATGTTTGCGCAGCAAGGGCTACACGCTGCAATCGAAAGAAAAAAAGGTTGACCCCACCCAACCCACCCAAAATAACGGGTGAGCTCGAAGCTCAAATCATTGCCCTGAGTTGTAGCGAACCACCGGAAGGAAGAAGCCGCTGGTCGCTACGTCTTTTGGCGGACAAAGCCGTGGAACTGAAGTACATCGACAGCCTTTCCTACGACACGGTGGATCGTATTTAAAAAAACGAACTCAAGCCGCATCTTCGTAAGTGCTGGTGTATTCCACCAGAGAAGAACGCGGCATTTGTAGCGGCGATGGAGGATGTGTTGGAGGTCTACCGACTTCCTTACGATGCTGCATGTCCCGTGATCTGCATGGATGAGAAACCCTATCAACTACTGAATGAAGCCCGAGACCCCATTCCGATGAAACCTGCGAAACCAGAGCGCAGGGATGCGGAATACGTAAGACAGGGGACGTGCAGCATTTTTATTTTCACCGAACCATTAGCCGGGTGGCGACAGGTGGATGTACGCCCTCAGCGGACACGAGTGGAATGGGCACAGCAGATTCAGGAACTGCTGGATGTTCACTACAAAGAAGTGCCCAAAATCCGCCTGGTGATGGATAACCTGAATACGCACTCGATGGCTTCGCTGTATCAAGCGTTTGAACCCGAAACCGCTCATCGTTTAGCAAAGCGTTTGGAGATTCACTATACACCGAAACACGGAAGCTGGCTGAATATAGCTGAAATTGAACTTAGCGACATGACACGACAATGTTTAGGGCGCCGAATCCCATCCGTCTCCGAATGGGCTAGAGAACTCAGCGCGTGGGAACGTACACGAAATGAATCTCAAAAGGGCGTAGACTGGCAATTTTCAACGGCTGATGCCCGGATAAAACAAAAACGTTTATATCCACAATTTAAAGACTGATATTGTACTAGACGGTATCCGCTTTTAGCCCTAATGGATCTGGACATACTTTTACGTAAGAGGTGACAGTATGGAAGGATATAACAAGAGCAGCCATGCTGCATACGACATCAAGTATTACTTGATTCGCGTAACGAAATAAGGATACAAGGTATTAAGAGGTTCGCTGGCAGTGAGGACAAGAGAACTGATCCGGCAGGGCAGGGATGTAAAGCAAAGGGGATTGGTATCTTACAGGGAAATTACATTACGGTTAAGCGTATGGGCTTTCAGAAGAGCTTGAGTCTTGCGTAACAACTTTAGTCGGCGACACTCATGTCAAACTCGACCTGCTTTGAGCAGGTCGAGTTTAAGATGTCATCTTATTTCATATGTGTGAAAAATGTTCTCCTCTTCCTGGGGCTCTCCATTCATGTTTTTGTGGAAAGGTGTGAATTTTAACCCACAGTTTTTGGGATAATTAAAGTCACATATTATTTTATATAAGTTTACTTTACTTTTGTTAAAGAATAAATTACAATGATGATAAAGGGGTGATCTTTTTTGGGGGAAAAATCATATTCCATAGTAAATAAAGTGTATGAGTTCAGAGTATTAAAAAAGATGTCTCAAAGCGAACTTGCAGAAGTTGTTGGAGTATCGAAGCAGACCATATTTGTTATGGAAAAAAATAATTATTCTCCGTCTTTGCTTTTGGCTTATAAAATTGCAGATTATTTTGGAGTAAGTATTGAGGAAATTTTTATATTCAACAAAGGAGGTAAGGATAATGATGAATAGCTTGGATAATTGGTTGGGGATTGATAGAAATTTCAACATTTTTATTGGTATTGCCACTTTTTTAGGATTTGCGAGTGCTATTGTTTATACCTATTTTTTAGGCAAAATAGGAAAAAAAGATGAATATAGTATTCAGATTAGACTTAATGTGACCAATAAAATGTTCATAACTTTCATAATCATGTTCACCGCTTTTTTCTTGATAACGCCAAGTGAAATGGTGCACTTTAAGCAAATTTTATCTATGTGTTTTTCAATTACGTTCTTAGTTGGCGCTATATTTGCTGCATACTATTATGTAAGAGACTTCAGAAATTAAATAAGGGGGAATAACATGGATACGGCAATTGAAATAAAAAATCTGAATAAACAGTACCGAGATACTGTAGCCTTGGATAATGTATCCCTTCAAATTAATGAGGGAGACATTTATGGTCTGATCGGAAGAAATGGAGCCGGCAAATCTTCACTGCTTCGAATTCTGTGTGGTCAATCCACTCAATATTCAGGTGAAATAAAGTTTTTCGGTACAAAGCTGGAACAGGATTTTGATCAAAGGAAGAATATTGGTGCACTAATAGAATATCCCGCGTTCTACCCAGAATTAACAGGAAGACAAAATCTTGAATACTACAGAATTCAAAAGGGCATCCCTCAGAAAAGTTCTGTGGATAAAGTTCTTGAAAATTTAGATCTAGTTAAACTGGCAGATAGGAAAAACGCAATGCCTTCAGATCCCCAAAAGCCTGCTTCGGCCGTCTACTCCCTATAACTCTATTTACTTCTTCATTACTTGGCAATAAAAATTACGGAGCGAAGCTTAGTTTGCAGGAACACTACGAAGTGATTGAGGATCTGCGTCAAGTCCACGGGATTACGCGTTTGTTAGCCGTTGCCGGCTTACCCCGGGCTAATTACTACAAGTGGCGCCAGACACGTTCACAGCGAGCTGAAGTACAGGCACGAGACCACGAAATCAAGAAGCATATGATGGCCATCCATTTCGCTTATCCGTATTTCGGCTATCCCCGAATGCAGACAGCCTTAGAGGAAGCAGGCTATCTCGTGAATCACAAAAAAGTAGCCAGACTCATGAAAGAATTAACGATCCAGTCCGTCATTCGAAAGAAGCGAAATCGATCTAGTTATACTCCTTCTGTGGTCTATCCTAACCGATTGAAGCGTCATTTTCATGCAACGGCACCACAGCAAAAGATGGTTACAGATATTACGTATATCTCGGATGGTAAGCGATTCTATTATCTGTCCGTGATTCAGGATTTGTTTAACAATGAGATTATTTCCTGGAAATTATCGGAACGTAATGATGTTCAATTGGTGCTGGATACGGTAGAACAGTGGACACGAAAAAGAGACGTGTCTGGGGCCGTGCTCCACTCGGATCAGGGCTTCCAGTATACATCTCAAGCGTACAACACACGATTAGAGGCATTCGGCGTGAAAGGCAGTCACTCTCGCAAAGCAACCTACCTGGACAACGCGTGCATCGAATCCTTTTTTTCGCATCTAAGACAGAGAAGTTGTACCTTGATCAGTGTAAATCAGGAGATGAAATTCATCAAGCCGTAGAGGAATATAGTTACTTTTACAACTATCAGCGGTTTGAGGATAAACTCAAAAAGCGCGCCCCGATCGAATATCGGCACGCGCTTGCAGCTTAGTTTTTTTCATTTGTCTACTTGACAGGGGTATAACCACACCAGCCAATCAAATTCACTTTATAGGGCATCCCTTTTTAATCCCTGAAAAAATGCTCCTCCAGCATGTTCAGGGATAGCTCGGCTGTAGTGGCCACCACAACATCCGCACCCTGCATTTGCGAGGGTGTCCCTACACCAACCGCGAACATTCCGGCACCCTTGATTGCCTGAATGCCCGCCTGTGCGTCCTCTATGCCGATACAGTCCGCAGGCTGAACGCCCAGATTGGCTGCTCCCGTGAGGAAGATTTCCGGGTCCGGCTTGCCATGGCGGATGGCGGTAACATCCACAACACTGTCAAAATAGCGCGTCAGCTCAAGCCGTTCCAGAATAAACGCGGCATTTTTACTGGCAGAGGCCAGCGCTATGCCGATCCGCGCGTCCTGAAGCTCTGCCAGAAGCGCTTTAATGCCTGGAAGAACGTCCGCGGGAGTTAAAGCCGAGATGAGCCGCTGGTACTCGGTATTTTTTCGTGTGGCCAGTTCTCGCTTGCCTTCGTCTGAATAAGCATCGGACAGATTGCCGCGCGCCAGTATTTTGTCGAGCGATTCCGTGCGGCTGATCCCTTTGAGCTGCTCATTAAATTCCCGATCAAAAGGAATGTCTAACGCCGCCGCCAAGCTTCCCCATGCCTGAAAATGATATTCGGCGGTATCTGTAATCACGCCATCCAAGTCAAAAATCACTGCCTTCATTTGCTTTCCCCCTGTCTGCCCGGATTATGAAACACTGTTCGTCATTAACGGCTGCCCATTGGTTATGTGTGTCGGCTGTCCATACAGCTCCAGCGTCAGGGGTTCTCCGTCCAACAATGTAATGATGACTTCATTTTCCTGTACGAGAACACTTAGCAAGCGACCGCGATAATTGATTTTGAACGTATATTTGCTCCAGCCCTGTGGCAGGAAAGGGGAAAAGCTTAGTGTTTCACGATGCGTTCTCATTCCGGCAAAGCCCTGCACAATCGCCAGCCAGCTTCCAGTCATGGAGGTGATATGAAGTCCATCCTCGGTATCGTTATTATAGTTATCGAGGTCCAGACGTGCCGTACGTTTATACATCTCGACTGCTTTTTCCTCCATTTTAAGCTCGGCGGCCAGCACAGCATGAATGGATGGTGACAGACTGGATTCATGGACGGTCATTGGCTCGTAAAATGCAAAATTGCGTGCCTTTTCCTCCAGTGTGAACTGGTCGCCAAAGAAGTACAGTCCTTGCAGCACATCTGCCTGCTTAATGAAGCAGGAACGCAGGATTTTATCCCATGACCATTTCTGATTGAGTGGCAGATTGCTTGGATCAAGGGAAGATACAGGCCGCAAATCCTTATCCATAAAGGTATCGTGCTGTACGAAAATCCCCCGTTCCTCATCATAGGGATAATACATACGGTCGATGATATCCTGCCAATGCCCAAGCTCATCTTCTGTAACAGCCAGATGCTTCTGCTTCTCTGCCGAAATCTGCGGCAAGACGGATAACGTATATTTTAGAACCCATGCAGCCAGCGTATTGGTATACCAGTTGTTATTGACATTATTTTCATATTCGTTCGGCCCGGTAACCCCGTGGATCATATACTGCTGCCGGCTTTTGGAAAAATGAACCCGGTCAGCCCAGAAGCGGCTAATTTCGACCAGTACATCTATACCGTATTGGTGAAGATAGGACGAGTCGCCCGTATAATTCGTGTAATTGTAAATGGCATAGGCAATGGCCCCGTTACGGTGAATTTCCTCGAAGGTAATTTCCCATTCGTTATGGCATTCCACACCCGTAAAGGTGACCATGGGATACAATGCACCCCGGAGCCCTTGCTGGGCTGCGTTATGCTTTGCGCCATCCAGTTGATGATAGCGGTACAGCAGCAGATTTCGGGTCACACCGGGATCGGCAAGCGCCAGGTACATAGGTACGGCGTATGCTTCCGTGTCCCAATAGGTGGCACCGCCATATTTTTCACCCGTAAAGCCCTTCGGCCCGATATTCAGACGTGAATCTTCACCGTAGTACGTAGAGAATAGCTGGAAAATGTTGAAGCGTATTCCTTGCTGAGCCTCCGCGTCTCCCTCGATTTCAACATCTGCTTTATCCCAACGTTTATCCCAAGCTGCGATGTGCTCTTGCTTGAGTGCTGCGTAGCCCTTGTTCACAGCTTCCACGGCGATGCGTTCAGCTTGTGGGATCAGTGCGTCCTTCTCCATGTCTCGTGTGGTGGTAACAGCCACGATCTTTTGCAGCTGGATGCTGTCACCGGGAGCGACGATATATTGATAGTGCCGTGCCGCAAACAAAAAGCCCTCCTCTGTCGTTTGCAGCTCCTGTCCCTCGGTCACAATGCCCATGGTAGCGTTTACGGTAAAGCGCGGAACACCAAAGGGATTGTCTATCGTTGTTGTGGAGAGGCTGATGAATTCCTCTTGAACCTCGCGCGCCTCCTCCAGCCAGAAGACCTCATCATAGTTGGTGTCTTCATTTTTTGTATTGCCGTCCAGATAGGGGACAAGCTCAATCGTTAGAGGTTGTTCACTTATATTCGTTGCTTGGTAATCAATCAGGCATAGCTCGCGAGTGGTAATGCTTAAAAAACGCTCTGTAGTGATACGCACCTGACCGTTCACGGTACAGGCCCGCCGCAGGATACCCTGCTTCATATCCAGCTCCTGCACAAAATCACTGACGTGCGCGGTAAATAAATCTACCTCCTGCTGGTCCACGATCAGACCGATGCCGATAAAATTCATCGCATTGATGACCTTGCCAAAATATTCAGGGTAGCCATTTTTCCACCATCCGACCTTGGTCTTGTCGGGGAACCAGACACCGGAGATGTAAGTCCCCTGATGATGATCACCTGAATAAGCCTCTTCAAAATTGCCGCGCATGCCCATGTATCCGTTGCCTATGGACGTTATGCTTTCCTGTAATCGCATGTGTGTGGTATGTAGAGTGCGGGTTGTCAGTTTCCAGTTATCTACGTCAAATAATCGGTTATAAACCATGATTGCGTACCCCTCTCGGAAAATGAGATCGTTGCTTTAACGAAACCAATATATGAGCGAGTTCAGTATATAGTGCAACCGTTTGCCCTGTCAACGCAAAAAAAGCTGATTTTATGGATGTCCATAAAATCAGCTTTGGTTCATTCCTCGGAGGATGACAGTGCGCGGCAGGATTCGCGTTCTACGATTCTGTGGGGAACGATAATGTGTTTGGTCAATTCCTTGGGGTCTTCGATTTTCTCGATCAGGTTTTTGGCAGCCTGATAACCCAAAGTGAAGATGTCAATATCCACTGAAGTAAGCGAGGGGCTCATCAGCTCAGCCAGCATCAAATTATTAAAGCTCACCATGGATAGCTGCTCCGGCATGGATACGCCGAGCTGAGAAAGCATTTTCTGTACTGCCATGGCTACCAGGTCGTCGTTCACGATCATGGCGGTGGGCGGCGGCGAAACCTGCAATAATGCCTGCATATCCTCCAGACTAAAGGGCTCCCTAACCACATATTCGTCCGGTAGAGGCAAGCCGGCCTCTCGCAGCGCATCCTGATAGCCTCGGAGTCTTTCGATATTTACGATACGCTCATGATCTCCGCCAACATAGGCGATGTGCCGATGATTCAGTCCCGTCAAATAAGTGACCACATCCTTGGCGGCCTGGTAATTATCATTGTCTACATGGGTGGTTTCACTGACAAATTGCTGAGGCTTGCCGATGACGGTATAAGGTATTTTTTCTTTATGAAAATACTCCACGATGCTATCTTCTTGCTTGGAGTACAGGACAATGTAGCCGTCAACACGTCCTGTCCGCGTCATCAGCTTTACGCGGGATAGCAATTCATCGCTTGTTTTCCCAGTGACAATCGACAGTGTATAGTTGTGCTCATTTACCCATTCGCTGATACCGCGAAGGCTCTCCGGAAAGAACGGATTTTGAAAGATCGCCACATCCGATTCAGGCATAATAATGCCAATCGACTGTGTGACACGATTTGCCAGGCTTTGGGCTGAATAATTGGGCTCATAGCCAAGCGCCTTCATTTCCCTGCGAACACGTGCCTTGGTGGCCTCGCTGATTTTTGGGCTGTCTTGAATGACACGGGATACGGTGGAAGTAGCAACATTGGCACGCTTTGCGACATCTTTGATGGTTACTGCCATCGTCTTCGTCTCCTTTTGCTATCTCAAGCAGGAAATATTATGTTCTATCATACGATATTGCTCGAAAATCAACAAATTCGCGACTTTTTCCGAATAACATGTCGCCATTAGCGAAGATATTTACAAATTAGGGTATTGCCAATAGAAAGCGATATCATTATAATAATCGTGCAACCGATTGCATAATGTTTATAGGGTACGAACAACGCTGTACATACTATAAGGGATGGAGATTGAAGGAGCATGAAAAAACTTCTATCATTTGATTTTTGGCAAAAGCTTGGGAAAGCACTGCTTGTGGTTGTCGCCGTCATGCCAGCAGCCGGGATTATGATTTCGCTGGGTAAAGTAGTGGCGATGTTGGCTGGCGATATCCATTTCTGGTTAACTGTCGGCGGAGTCATGGAGAATCTGGGTTGGGGTATTATTAATAATTTGCACATTCTGTTTGCTGTGGCGATTGGCGGCTCCTGGGCTAAGGAACGGGCAGGCGGGGCTTTTGCTGCCTTGATTGCTTTTATCCTCATCAATATTTCAACAGGGACGATTTTGGGCGTGTCCTCGAAGATGCTGACACAGGAGGGGGCAACCACCCAGACTCTCTTTGGTGCAACCATTCCGGTCAGTGGTTATTTCACGTCTATTTTGGGCGCACCTGCACTGAATATGGGCGTGTTTGTTGGTATCATTTCCGGATTCGTCGGGGCAGTGGTATTTAACAAGTACTACAATTACCGCAAGCTGCCGGACGCTTTAGCCTTTTTTAACGGCAAGCGTTTTGTTCCTTTTGTCGTCATTTTATGGTCTGTTATCGTCAGCTTGATCATGTCTGCCATCTGGCCATTTGTTCAGGGGGGGATTAACCAGTTCGGCGTTTGGCTGGCGACTTCGGGAGAGTCAGCTCCTTTTGTAGCTCCATTTGTCTATGGTACACTGGAAAGGTTGTTAATCCCCTTTGGACTTCATCATATGCTGACCGTTCCTATTAACTATACTCAACTTGGTGGCGTTTACACGACACTCACAGGTTCTGGAGCTGGAAGCGTTGTTGCCGGGCAAGACCCTCTATGGCTGGCTTGGGCCAGTGATCTGAGTGTGCTTCATGGCACCGATCCGGCAGCCTATAATAAATTGCTGGAAGGCGTGACGCCTGCCCGCTTTAAGGTGGGGCAAATGATCGACGGTGCGGGAATTCTCATGGGACTGGCGGTGGCTATGTATCGCCGTGTAGACAAGGATAAGCGCGGCAAGTACAAGTCGATGATTTTTTCAGCAGCTGCAGCTGTTTTTTTGACCGGGGTGACAGAGCCGCTGGAATTCATGTTTATGTTTGTGGCGCCCCTGTTGTATGTGGTTTACGCTATTCTTACCGGAATTGCGTTCGGAATGGCCGACATTATACACTTGCGTTTACATTCGTTTGGTATGATTGAATTGCTGACCCGATTGCCGTTGTCTATCAAAGCAGGTTTGGTGCAGGACATTATCAATTTCGTGCTGACTTGTGTTGTGTTTGCGGTGGCAACCTACTTTATCGCTTATTTCATGATCGGTAAATTCCAAATGGCTACGCCGGGACGACTGGGGAACTATACAGATGAGGAGCCTCAGCAGGCTTCCGAAGCAGGAACTACGGAGACAGGGGGTGTGGCGGCTGCATTAACACAGAATCAACTGGCTGCCGATATCATCAAAACGCTTGGGGGAGAACAGAACATTGTCGAGGTGGATGCCTGCATGACCCGTCTGCGTGTAACGGTGAAAGACACGAATGCCGTCGGAGACGAAAAGATGTGGAAGGCGCTGGGTGCTCTGGGCTTGATTAAAGTAGACAATGGGGTTCAGGCGGTCTATGGACCGAAGGCCGATGTACTTAAATCAGATATACAAGACATACTCAACAGGTGATTAGTTTGAAGTTGTTAACCTTAAATGCACATGCTTGGATGGAAGAAAACCAGCTCGAAAAGCTAAAGCAACTGGCTGCTTTTATTGAAGAACAGCAGTTTGATGTCATTGCTTTGCAGGAAGTGAATCAGTCCATGGAAGAAGCGCCTTTGTCACCGGATGATTTGGGCTCTTACTATAGCGCCGATCCTGAAATAGTCATTAAGCGTGATAACTATGCTTATGTACTGAACGGGTTATTGTCCAATGCGTATCATTGGACGTGGGCGCCCGCACATATTGGCTTTGCCAAATACGACGAGGGTTTGGCGGTTTTGTCCAGGACACCGATTACAGATACGGTGAACGAATATGCTTCCTCGCTTCGCGATTATGACAATTACCGCTCGCGTAAAATTGTGGGCATTCAGACTGTCGTGGACGGGGTACCGGCATGGTTTGTCAGTGGCCACTATAACTGGTGGAATGATGAGGAATCTTTCCGTGGACTCTGGGATCGTACTACGGAAATATTGAACCCTTTGGCGCCCACTCCTGTTTTCATGATGGGAGATTTCAATAATGCTGCCGAAGTGCGTGGAGAAGGATATGACTATGTACTGCAATCCGGTTGGTTGGATACTTATTCGAACGCAGCAGTACGTGATGAGGGCCATACCGTCATCAAAGCCATTGCAGGCTGGGAAGGTAACGCGGAGCCGCTGCGGATTGACTATGTTTTCTCCAATCAGGCCGTGCAGGTTCGATCTTCAGCCGTTGTGTTGAACGGGAAGACGGGATCGGTTGTATCTGATCATTTTGGAGTTGCCGTGGAATTGGTGCTGTAAACAATAGGTAAAGTAATCACAGGTAAAGGAACAGGTCGCTTGTTTATCCAAGTGGCCTGTTTTTTTGAGGTTTGCGACCTTAATCGCATGAATATTGGATAACAATCGCAATAAACACCAAAATAATATTGTAATAAAAGGGGGCGTTTATGCTAAAACGTCCAAAGAGCGCACCTGCGATGATCGGAGAAACAATGGCCCCCAATTAAAATACTCATACGGAATGCAGATATCCCGAATTGCTCTACATAAGTCGCAAAGAGCGGAAGAATCATACTCCCACTCATGTTGGCAATAAGGCTAATAACAATCATACAGATGAGATTGCGATTTAAATATAAGTGCTTTTTCATATCATCGGAACCTCTCTTAACCTTGCATGATGGGAACCGTTGGTCGAATAGTCCTGATTACGCAAGAATGGCTGCAAATCAAGCTAGGATGAATATGAAGAAAGCAGGGCACAAGGGGAACGGGTTCCTCATAGGATACGCGGATGCATTCCCCGCTGTGCCTAAATATCGAGAGGCTTTTATCGTATAAAGCTACTGAGAGTATTTTCGTTATGCGGGAAAACCGCCTCCTGGTGGTGGCCAAGCCCCATAAATACGACGCAGCAGTACGATTTCGCCCAAGTGGTACGAGTTGTGAGAAGCAATATTCCGCAGCAGGCCCGCTTTTGTCTCGCCTGGGAAATGAGCTAGTGAATCATCCAGCTGCGCGGTTTCGGCAATCTGCACAGCCCGATCTACGCCCTGTAAAAATTCGTTAATGACAGCCTGCCATGCCTCTTCGCTTTGCGGTCCGGTCTCTTCGGGCCAGCTTTCCATGACATTGCCGGGAAGCTGAGGCTTCCGTCCTTCCAAATGCTCCAGCATAAATTGCTGCCAGTAGATCATATGCTTCAACAGTTGATAAATGCTGTAAGGTATTTCTGCATTTTTCTTCCCTGCCAGCTCGACATCAATGTCCGGTAATGCCCGGGCCACTCGAATATGTCCGCGTTCACCAACCAGCGATTTAACCAGTGCTTGGCCGAATAATTGGTTTGCATCTGACATGTATCATCATCCCTTCTATAGAGAGCCTATATCTGGCTTGCTCTCATTCATTTAACGATTATACAATTTAATTTCCAAAAATAAAAATTGCGAGTGTGTTTTGGGAGAGAGGAATAAACTTTTAAAAAAACAGTTGATAATTATTATCAATTTAATTAAAATAAAATTGTTTCAAGAGAAACAAAATATCATAGACAGATATGATTTTATATGGATGCGAAAATGTTATAGGGGAGATTTTCGTATGTATATATTGTTTCGAACGAAATGATTAGGTGGTGGGCATGAACTTATACAAAGGAGTGTGAAGCATGGATTATGAAGTGATTATCGTAGGCGGGGGTCCTGTTGGGATGTGGCTAGCTGCTGAGCTGGCCTTGGCTAAGGTAAGCGTTTGTGTAATAGAACGTTTAGAGGAGCCTGTTTCTCAATCACGCGCGCTTACGCTACATCCACGTACGCTTGAGATGTTTGATATACGTGGATTGAAGGAACGATTTATGGAGCATGGCAGACCTATAAGTACAGGACATTTTGCAATGCTGGATACTCGTTTAGATTTTTCGATGCTTGATAGTTCATCTAATTATACTTTGTTTATCCCACAGGTCATGACAGAGCAGGTGATCGAAGAGCATGCAAAAGCGATGGGAGTTGTCATCCGTCGTGGTGAGGAGGTGGTATCTGTACGGGAGCAGGATCAGGGTGTGGAAGTGGTCAGTGTACACGTGTCCGGCCCGCAGGCGAATGTATCGGTCATGACTGCGGCTTATGTCGTAGGAGCCGATGGGGCGGGCAGTATCGTACGGAAGCAGGCGGGCATTGCTTTTCCGGGCACAGATACCACTCTGACCGCCGTTTTAGGGGATGTAGAGCTGACTGTTCCTCCTGAGAATAGGGTGCGTTCCGAATACACAGAGCGCGGGGGAGCGATGATTGTCCCCGTTTCACCGGATGTTTATCGGATTGTTTTGACTACACCCCATTTGATGCGTGTCTCGAAAGACGTGCCTGTAACGCTGGAAGAAATTCAGACAGAACTGCGCAATGTATTGGGTACAGACCTTGGAGTATCCAATCCTCGCTGGCTATCCCGGTTCGGAAATGCTACGCGGCAGGCTGAAACATATCGCAAGGGGAGAATCCTGTTAGCGGGGGATGCTGCACATATTCATTTCCCGGCAGGAGGACAGGGGATGAATGTAGGCTTACAAGAAGCTGCAAATCTGGGATGGAAACTGGCAGGAGTGATTCGGGGTTGGGCTCCAGACACGTTACTCGATAGCTATCATGACGAACGGTACCCTGTTAACACGCAGCTTCTGCGGAATACGGAGATTCAGACTCACTTATTGGGCTTTACGTCTGCTGTATTGGCGCACCGTCAGCTACAGGAGGAATGGTTCCGTCATCCGGAAATCAATAGTTCCATGGCAGAGCAAGTGAGTGCATTGGATGTATGTTATCCGGCAGGTGAGGAGGTGCCACAGCATCCACTGAACGGGCAACGGTTTGCCGATTTTCCACTGCTGATGAATGATGGAACGAAATCGTATGCCTATGATCTCCTCCATGAGGGCCGTTTTGTACTGCTCCATCTGGCGCAGGATGCCAAAGTAGCGGGCGAGCTATGCAATACCCCGCTTGCGCACCTGTCATATGTGGAGGCTGTAACCGAGGAATTGCCCGTAGGCTGGAGCGATGTCCATACAGTGCTCATACGCCCGGATGGTTATATTGCATGGGCCATTTCCGTGGAAGCAACGAATGTGTTAAGTGCCATCGGGAAGGGCATCGCGCGCTGGTGTGGGGGAGAGCCGGTATTGCTATAACTATATTGTTTCCAGCGAAACAAACAGGGGTTATAATGAAGGGAGGAGTATGCCAAAGGAGTGACCATTTGTTTGTATGGAAAAAACCGCAGCAGTTCAGTATGTCTATGATTTGCTTATTAAGATGAATCACCAGCTGGAGCAGCATCAGCAGAGAGAGGGCTTGTCTTTTCTCGAAGAAATCCACGAGCATTTTGATGGGATAGCTTCACTCAATCTCACCGATGTCCATGTCATTGACTGTATCGGGAGACATGAGCCGATTAATGTGACGACATTAGCGGATCGGATTGAGCTGAGCAAAGGTACGGTATCGAAAGTCAGCACCAAGCTGATCAAGGCAGGCTGGATTCGCAGAGCCCAGCTTAACGACAATAAAAAAGAAATTTATCTTCGTCTAACCCCGCTGGGGAAAAAGCTCTTTCTCGTGCATGAACGGCTGCATGTTAAGGTACAGCATCAGTTATTTGAATTTTTAAGTCGCTACAGTTCGGAGGAATTGGATGTCTTGAAGCGTATGCTGTCCGATGGCATTGGCTTCTTGGAAGCTATGGAGTGGCAAGACAAGAATTTGGAGCCAAAGGACATGAAATAAGAGCGATTTGCACCTGTTTAATCCTCTGTGGTAGACACATGTGGGGGATACAGGTGCTTTTGCTTTTAGTGTAATAGTCGTTTGGCTTCCGTATAGAGCACTTGTACAAACTTTTTTGTATTAATTCGGGCTTGGGACAGAGAAGGCTCTACATTGTTTTGCAGCTCCAGCATTTTTTTGCGAATTTCCGTAAAATCAAAAAATTTGGACGCATAATTTTCGAATTTTGGATGGGTATAATCGGTCAATCCGAGCGATACGATATGGCTTAGTGTCTGGAATATCGCGCGGCGGACACGCTGCTCCGATGCCTTGATTTCCTTGCTTAGCTCTGCCGCAGAGGCCGAGGGTCCCAACCGTTTCAACGCTACATTAGCGAATATATCCTTGAGCGGCGGGAGCAGATGAGGCGATAGATTACCTGTTTCCTCCTCATACTGGTCCAGATATTCGAGCATGTCTAGCAAATCCATACTTCCCGCTTCGCCGATCATTCCCATTTCCGAGAGTAGAAACTGTCCGGAAGTCACAATGTTTCGAGTCGGTTCTAGCGTTGCTGATGGGCTGTTTGATGTGAACATCGACAACCCTTGCAGTGTGCGCTGGATATCTGTAATCGACTGCTGCATTCGCAGACGTTCGGCCACCTTATGAATGACCGCAATAATTTCCAATCGGTTCAAGGGCTTGGCAACATAGTATTCAATACCGAGCGAGTAGGCCTCGCCGATCATGTTTTTGGATTCAATTCGTGAAATCATAATGATTTTTCCACTGAATTGATCACCGAGCGCGCGCACCGTCTGAATGCCGTCACGAAGCGGCATCAGCAGGTCAATCAATAATACATCAATCCGGTTCAGCTCCAGCAGGCCACTATTCACATAGGAACCGTCCTCTGCTTCCCCGACGACCTCCCCCAGACCTTCGTCTTCAATGATGTCTGCCAACATAGAACGAATCCCTTGATCGTCATCTACAATATAAAAACGCATCGGACTATCTTCCTTTCTCCGTCAGTTTCCGTAAAGGCAATATGATTCTAAAAGTAGTCTGTACCCTATCTGTATCCTCTTCTTCACCCAGTTGAAGCTCAATCGTTCCTTCAAGGCTCTCCGCGACCTCGCGCACATAAAACAATCCCATGCCGGTCGAAGGCTGTCCTTCCTCATCATACTTGGTCGTGTACCCTGGTGTGAAGACCATTTCCCGTTTGCGCGGAGGAATACCTGGGCCGTTGTCGGTGACACTAAAGGATATTATATCCTCTTTTTCTGGCAAAAAGTGAATGGACACGTCAATCCTTCCGCTGTCTTTCATCGCTTCCACTGAATTGGATGTCAGGTTATTAATCAGTGTCAGAACTGTATAAACATGCAGCTTGGGCAATAAAGGATCGAAATTCAGCGTGAAACGGATGGACTTGCCCAGCGATTGGGCGTATTTGCTGTTCGTTCGGACGATCAGCTCGCCAAGCTCCTGCGAAGTCATATAATGCACTTCACTTTCGGAATCAATGAGCTTGGACAAACCGGCAAAAATCCGCTGGCTGTCTTTTTTAATCTCATGGACCTGTCCTGAAATACGAAGTGCCTGTCTAGCGTAATGGTCTCTATCCTTCAGAGATTCATCCTGCTGCAGCTCACGGTACAGCTCGTAGCTTTCACGGGTAATCTGCTCCGCGTGCGACAGGGTTTTGCCTAACTGGACGGACTCCTCATACAAGTCCGATACAAGGAGTAAAATTCGCTCAGTCTGCTGTCTTTGTGCCTCTTCATGCTGGACGGACTGGTTCAGGCGAATTATATTATAGAACCCAAGCACGAAGAAGCTGCGGATCATGGCCATGAGAGCGACCTTGCTGATCTTGATGATGTCCCAGAAATCGCCGTCAATGCTCCGCCGGATGCTAAGTTCCGCTACACTTGCGGCAACCTCAATCCCCACAGAAAGGATGCCTACGCGGAGTGCGCGGTAAGGCTCAGCATTAATGTTAAGAACCTGGAAGAGCAGACCGTAGACCATGTAATAAAAAAAGGTAGGTCCATGCAAAGTCAGCAACTCTTCAAAGGAAGACCCGGGCTGGAGGAAATGATTGAGTGAAATGCGAAAGACGACTACAGCTATTCCTGCAAGCACTCCCGATAATGCAGGCGGAATATGACGAATGGATAACAGAAAGAAAAAAAATACGGGCGTACCGAAGCTGAGACGAAATGTATTATCGAACGGGTGAATATTCAACTCACCTGCCAGTGGTACAAAGATAAGCATCAGCAGGAAAAGAAGTGTATTTAGTTTCATCCATATTCACCTCCGGGTATTTGTTTCAGAAAGGCAATGTAAGATAAATTCACAGGCTCATCATTAAAGTTTGTGAATTTATAGAAAAAAACAAATACATGTGTAGAAAACTGTCGGTTTTCATAGTTCAGATTGTAGTATAAATAACATCATTTGAATATTAAGAACAGCATACTGCAAAAATATACAACTCAGTCAGGGGGGCACAAAGTGAAAAAGATAAATTTGACAATGCAAATTTTTATCGGACTGGCTTTAGGTATTATTATTGGCGCCTTATTTTACGGCAATTCAGGGGTGGAAGTCTACTTAAAGCCGATCGGTGATATTTTCATCCGTCTGATCAAAATGATTGTCGTGCCGATTGTAATTTCAACGCTCGTTATTGGCGTAGCCGGCGTCGGAGATATTAAAAAGCTGGGCAAGCTCGGCGGAAAGTCTATTGTGTACTTTGAAATTGTGACGACCATTGCCATCCTTTTCGGATTGCTCGTTGCGAATCTGGTTCGTCCCGGGGAAGGCGTGGATATGTCCCACCTGGCTAAGAGTGATATCCATAAATATGTGGAGACGGCGGAAAGTACAGGCCACAACTTTATGGATACGATTGTCCATATTGTTCCTACTAATATTTTCCAAGCGCTGGGCGAAGGGGATATGCTGGCTATTATCTTTTTCTCCGTCTTGTTCGGACTAGGGGTAGCGGCGATTGGCAACAAGGGCAAGCCTGTGCTGAATTTCTTCGAAGGCGTAGCCGACGCTATGTTCTGGGTAACCAATCAGGTTATGCGCTTGGCTCCGTTCGGTGTATTTGCACTGATTGGAACGACAGTAGCCAAGTTTGGGCTGGCCTCATTGTGGCCGTTATTGAAGCTTGTTTTGTCGGTGTACGGCGCCATGCTGCTATTCATTGTGATTGTTTTTGGAATTATCGCCAAGCTTTGCGGTACTCGTCTTTGGACTATGGTCAAAATTTTGAAAAGCGAGCTGCTGCTTGCCTACTCAACGGCCAGCTCGGAAAGTGTCCTGCCCAAGATCATGGAGAAAATGGAGAAGTTCGGATGCCCGAAAGGAATTACTTCCTTTGTCATTCCGATAGGATATTCCTTTAATCAGGACGGTTCCACCTTGTATCAGGCGCTGGCTGCGATCTTCATCGCCCAGATGTATGGTATTAACCTGCCGATCACTACACAGATCACGCTGATGTTGGTGCTGATTATTTCTTCCAAAGGTATGGCAGGCGTACCGGGCGCTTCCTTTGTCGTTTTGCTCGCTACGCTGGGATCAGTGCACATTCCGCTGGAAGGCTTGGCCTTTATCGCTGGTATTGATCGTATTCTCGATATGGCGCGTACAGTAGTCAATGTATTAGGCAACTCGCTTGCCGCCGTGGTCATGTCCAAATGGGAAGGCGAATATGATAAGGAAAAAGGCGAGGAGTACGCTGCTTCCTTAAATAACAGTCAATAAGTTGAATGGTTGACTTACAGAACACTCTTGCGAAAGAATGCAGGGGTGTTCTTTTTTGTTGCATGTGCTTGCTAACCAGCTCTATTTTTCGACATATTTCGATTTTATTTTTATGAAAATATAGGTATATAGACTCGAAAAATAGTCCTTAATACCTAATTTATTTTGGTTTTATTTATAATGATTCCTAATAAAATTCCGATATTTAAATTATAGCTTTTTTATACTGGCTTAGAAGGGAAGATTCATAGATGATTTTCAAAAAAAATGAGACCCACTCACTGGCCCCTTTAGTAGAAGAAAGTCGCAAATTATCGCAAAGAATACAGCAGAAAGATTACTCTGCCGCAATACAACTATCCTCTGCATCCTCCGAGCTTCAAGAGATCGCAAGCAATGTAAACCAAGCGCTGGAGTCCATGAAAAATGATGCCAGGCATGTTGACATCCGTTTGAAGCTTGTTACCAAGGCCATCGAAATTGGTTTGTGGGACATGGAGGTGATTGCGGGTGATCCCGTCAATCCAAGTAATACATTCACATGGTCAGAAGAATTCCGTGCAATGCTGGGATATCAGAGCGAAAAGGACTTCCCGGATGTATTGGACAGCTGGGCATCCCGTCTGCACCCCGAAGATCATGACTCGGCATTGGCAGCTTTGTCCAATCATTTACTGGACTATACGGGAACGACTCCTTATGACGTGCAGTATCGCTTGAAGCTGAAGCATGGAGAATACCGCTGGTTCCGGGCCACCGGAACGACGATTCGCGATCAGCAGGGAGTACCGCTTCGTATTGCCGGGGCTTTATTGGACGTGCACGACCAAAAGCTTAAGTCTGAAGAATTGGAGGCCATGGTTACAAGATACGATCTCATCAATCGTGTGTTGGTTGAGGCTCCGTATGATATCATTTTGGCTGATAGCGATATAGAGAACCCGGATAATAAGTTTTGGTGGTCCCCGCAATTCCGTCGCACATTGGGCTTTACAGATGAGCAGGATTTCCCGAGTGTGCTTAGTAGCTGGAGTTCACGCTTGCATCCAGATGACGTTGAAATAGCGTTTAAAGCTTTGACCGACCATTTGAACGATTTTACTGATCGTACTCCCTATGAAGTAACTTGCCGCTTGCAGAATAAAAATGGAGAATATCGCTGGTATTATAATAGTGGGGGAAGCATACGTGACAGTAAGGGAGTGCCAATTCGCATGGCAGGTACCATCCGTGATGTAACGTTGGAGAAACAAAAGCGGGCCGTTGCGGACGAGCTCACACTCAAAATACAGCATCTCTCCGATTCCATTGCGGAAATGGTGAACGGTGTCAATTCAGTTAGCAACCAGGCGCAGGAGCTGGCTACGGCTCAAGAGCAATCGACTGAGGCGGCGAATCAGGCCAAAGTCAGTGCAGAAGAGACGCAGAACATCTCCAACTTCATTAAAGAGATTGCCAATCAAACGAATCTGCTCGGTCTGAACGCTGCCATTGAGGCCTCGCGTGCGGGTGATCAGGGGCGCGGCTTTGCCGTGGTTGCAGATGAAGTGAGAAAGCTTGCCATTCACAGTGCTGATGCGACCGGAAATATCGAGACCAGCCTGGACGAAATGAAGCTGCTCATCGAGCGGATTCTGCATAACATCGGCAACATGTCTACGTTGACGCAGACACAGGCCGCGCTAACGCAGCAGGTGAATGCAGCTACGGACGAGATTAACAGCATGTCCAAAGCATTGCTTGATTTTGCAAGAACGATGTAAGGGTGTGTGCAGGAGTAAGACCGGGCTTTAGGCTCGGTCTCTTTACTGTTTTTGGAAGATCCATAAAATTCTCCTGAGCTGCTCATCTAATCATGTAGACTAAGTCCTTTTGTTAACCTATTAATATGATTTTTCTTGCCTATCATACCCATACCTACAAGGTTTAAGTCATCCGTTCTATACTCTGCAACCTTCGCACGATTGTCTTCATCATTATAAGTCTTAAAGAGCTCTTCGGTATAGATCGTCATATTAACGTCTTTAGTAAGGGCCTTTCTTAGGATATCTTTTAACTCTTGGCCACTTGCAGAATAAATCATAATCGGTTGCTGTGACATTGGCAAATAAGCTACTCCATCACCATCAATATAAGATTCACCAATCATATTTTGAGTACCGCCAATTCCAGTCATTAAAAATGCTGTAACATTGAGTTTTTGCCATGTTAAGAGGTCATCTCTAAGTATAACTACAATTTTGGTATCCAATTCCATTGTAAAAACTCCTCCTCAATTTAAATGTGACATAAATTCAAATGCAGTTGTTCCATATATGCTTTTAAAGTGCTTATTTAAATGTGCTAAATCAACAAAACCACATTCAGCTACTGCCGAATAGATATCTTTGTTTTTTTCTATTAACTGCTTTGCACGTTCTATCTTGCAGTTAAGAAAGTATTGGTATGGTGAAATCCCAGTATTAGCCTTGAATAATCTGATAAACTTAAATTTTGACATCTCAAGTTCTTTGCAGATGTCGTCAAGTTTTAGGACACTTTCTAATTTGAATTGAATTATATCCTTCGCTTTTTTAATTAAATCGTTATCTTTCTTATCGTTTATACAAAGATTCGTTTGGAAAAGACTATCTGTGAGGGATAAAAGTAATTCATTACACAAAGCCTCATCTTTTCCGCTTAATATTGCATTAGAAAGATTTAATATTCTTTGTTCAAGTCTATGATTATACACAATAGGTGTAGAAAAACGTACTATATCTTTTTTCTCAAGAATCTCTAAAAACAATGGTGGCTCAATATATAACATAACATAATCAATACCTGTCTTATCATAAGCCATTCCGTCATGTGCCTGTTCCGGATTGAAAAGCATAACACCATTTTGATAGGATGATTGCAAACTGCCATCCAAGTTATACTGTTGAATACCACGTAATGTTACACCGATTGCATATTCCCTGTGAGCGTGCCTTTTATACATAAAATCAGTAAAACTGGCTGACAACGCGATAATACCTGCCGATTTTTTATATATAAATTTATCCATATAGTTCACCTCTTGATTGGTTCACCTACATCCATACCACTATTGCAGTATAAACTAAAAATAATGCCATAATTGCATGAACAGTCTTTTTATGCTTCTGTAAAAACTCCTTGAACAATGTACCGAAAAGAAGCCTTCCCATTATTTGCATAACAATTAGAATTCTTGGTATTACCGTTATAAGCACAGTATTCAACATAGCAGAAAAAACAAGTAATAAACCAAAAGCAACAGTTGCTCCATATATATTTCATTGCCTTTTTTGTCTCAAAAGTATGCACTGTGGTTAATATGATGAGATTAGTAGGTCCAGGTGTAAATGTAACGATAAGGCAGTATATCAAAAAAGATGTAATATTCATGCGCACACTCCTGTTAAAGTATTCTCATAAAATATACATCTTGATATTAAAGGCATATAGTATATTATTGCAGGATTATTCCACTTCTTACGCAAGGCAGCCAAAAGAAAGAAGACGAATTCCAGTTCAATAAGGATGCTGACAACCCATGATCCTTGACGGTTACAAAATGTTTCTTAAGCTGGTGTACCTCCACCAAGGGCTGGAGCTCACGGGTTCTCTTTTTTTATGATATAGTTCTTATACATAATGAGAGAGTTGAGGTGCAGCATGACATCATTGACTATTGTCCAATCATCCGTCAAACCAGGATTAGTAGCTTTTCAGGCAATCGCTAAAGATCAGGAAGAGGTTCAGGAGTTAATTTTAAAGACGGCCAGATGGCTGCATAGCCAAGGCTCCACGCAATGGGGGAATCTACTCAAAGGGAAAGATGACCACAACCTGGGAGGGGCTATTGCACGTGGAGAAGTCATTGTTTTCCGGACATCAGAGGATCATGCATTGGCGGGTGCAGTGATCCTGCAACAGCGGCCCAGTGCCTGGGACTGTAGGTTGTGGGGGTTAGACGATGATGATACCGTGGAAGGAACCTCAGTATATTTGCATCGTCTGGTTGTAGATCGGGATAGAGCCGGGAAGGGATTGGGCCGTGAACTGATGCAATGGATTGAACAAGGCATCCGTTTCACAGGCAAGGATCGAATTCGGTTAGATTGTATTGCAGGGAATGACAAGCTTAGTCAGTTTTACCAACAATGCGGCTATACGTATAAGGGTGAAACAGACGGCTATAATATTTTTGAAAAGATGCTAACAGAGGCATAGGAAAAATTAAGCCTGAACTGAGCAAAGGGGCTGTCCCAGAGGTCATCCAAGATGACGGTGGGGCGGCCTCTTTTACTTTAGTCTCTTAGGTTAGTTATGGCTTCACGGCAT
Organism: Paenibacillus sp. 1-18; assembly: GCF_000520755.1. Taxonomy (NCBI): domain Bacteria; kingdom Bacillati; phylum Bacillota; class Bacilli; order Caryophanales; family Paenibacillaceae; genus Paenibacillus; species Paenibacillus sp. 1-18. Next base: position 26,565 of record NZ_ASSB01000324.1, on the reverse strand, counting down.
AGAATCATTTTTAAAACCAATATTCGTTTATTGACGAATTAAAATATCTTATAAATAAGTCCATGCATTGATTAAAACATCATTAATGAATGTCATTAGCATATATTACGTCATATATGTTGAAATAACCTCCTGATATGTGTTACAACTTTAGATAGACATATTGATCCATTCAGGCATGTATCTCGATAAGTGGAGGGAATGAATTCAATGCTAAAAAGAGTGTACTCATTTAACGAAGGTAAGTTGGGAATGAAAGCGCTACTAGGAGGAAAAGGCGCCAATCTCGCGGAAATGACGACACTGGGTCTTCCGATCCCTCCCGGCTTTACGGTGACTACCGAGGCGTGTCGAGCCTACTTTACTTCCGGCGGCAAGCTCCCGGAGGGCTTATTGGGGGAAATTGTAATTGCTCTGCACGACGTTGAGGAAGCCCAGTCGGCTATATTCGGGGATACGGAGCGGCCTTTGCTGGTATCTGTCCGTTCAGGCTCGGTAACCTCGATGCCCGGTATGATGGATACGATTCTGAATCTGGGTCTGAATGATGAAACCGTGCGTGGATTGGCAAAACAGACAGGAAATGAAACCTTCGCCTATGACTGTTACCGCAGGTTTATTCAAATGTTTGGCGAGGTCGTGCTAGGTATAGACGCCATCCATTTTGAACAGCTGCAGGAGCAAAATAAGCTAACCAACAGGCGTGCCAATGACCAGGAGGTTAGCGCAGGAGAATGGAAGGAATTGATCGCAAATTACAAAGAACTTGTCGTAGAGCGGAGCAGCCAGCCGTTTCCACAGGATGTGTATCAGCAATTGCACCTGGCGGTAGAGGCTGTATTCCGCAGTTGGAACAATATGCGTGCCAAGGTGTACCGCAAGGCTTACGGCATTCCGGATGAACAAGGAACAGCAGTGAACATTCAGGCGATGGTGTTTGGCAATCTTGGCAATGACAGTGGAACCGGGGTGCTGTTCACCCGCAATCCTTCCACAGGCGCAAACGAATTGTATGGCGAGTATATGGTAAACGCCCAGGGCGAGGATGTTGTTGCCGGCGTGCGAACACCCAATCCGATTGCCCAGCTTCTGGAGGAGCAGCCGCTAGTTTATGATCGTCTGGAGGAGCTGGCTTCCTTGCTGGAGCGTCATTACCGGGATATGCAGGATATCGAATTCACGATTGAAAAAGGTAATTTGTATCTGCTACAGACACGCAGCGGCAAAAGAACAGCGCAAGCGGCTGTAAAAATAGCAGTAGATTTGGTGGAGGAAGGGATTATCAGCCAAGAGGAGGCGATCCAACGGATCGAGCCGTCCCACATGGATCAACTGCTGCATCGCTCCATTGATACTTCCACACCGCTGGTTGCGATTGCCCAAGGTCTGCCTGCCTCGCCCGGCGCAGCAAGTGGGCGGATTGTATTTGACGCAGATACGGCAGAGAACTGGACGAAGGATGGGCAGAAGGTCATCCTGGTCAGTGTGGAAACCTCACCCGACGATGTTCATGGAATCATTGCCGCCGAAGGAGTGCTAACAAGTCGTGGAGGGATGACCAGTCACGCTGCTGTGGTTGCAAGAGGAATGGGGAAACCCTGCATTTGCGGCTGTGAAGCGCTGAGCATTGATCTGGACCGTCGGAGCGTTAGCATCGGTAACCTGACCTTTCAGGAAGGGGATAATATCTCGATTGATTCGACCTCCGGGCAGGTGTACCAAGGCAGTCTGTCGCTGAGCGAGCCGGCCATCACACCGGAGCTGCTGAAGCTGCTGGAGATTGCGGATGGAATTCGGACATTGAAGGTCTACACCAACGCGGATACGCCACTCGATGCAGTCAAAGCCCGAGAGTTTGGAGCCGAAGGCATCGGGCTTTGTCGGACGGAGCATATGTTTTTCTCGGGCAATCGTCTGCCTATCGTTCAGGCGATGATTTTGGCTGATGATCAGGAGGAGCGGATGCTTCATTTGAATCGTCTGCTCAAAATGCAACAATTTGACTTTGAGGCTATGTTTAGTGCGATGGATGGTTTACCGATGACGATTCGCCTGCTGGACCCGCCGTTACATGAGTTCCTGCCGAATCTGGAACAGCTTCAAGAGCGACAGCGGGAGCTTGAGCTTTCCGGCGACCATACCGAGGAGCTCAAACGTCTTAAAAACACCATCTCCAAGGTACACGAACTGCGAGAAATCAACCCTATGCTCGGTCTACGCGGTGTTCGGCTGGGCATTCTATTTCCAGAGATATACGACATGCAGATTGAAGCAATCTTTAAGGCTGCGGAAGCAGCATTGCGCAAGGGTGTAGATGTAAGACCGGGGATTATGATTCCGCTGGTTGGCCACTCCAATGAACTCAAGCAAATGAGAGAGCTGGTGGATAAGGTAGCCGTTCAGGTGCTTAGCGAGGAATTTAAAGGGTTCAGGTATCGGGTGGGCACCATGATTGAGGTGCCAAGAGCCGCCCTCCTGGCAGATAGCGTGGCTCAATACGCTGACTTTTTCTCCTTTGGAACCAACGATCTGACACAAATGACCTTTGGTTACAGTCGCGATGATGCCGAAGGCAAATTCCTCGGCTCCTATATGGAAAAAAATATTTTGGAAGCGAACCCTTTTCAGGTGTTGGATCAGGATGGCGTAGGCAAGCTGATCGAATGGGCTGTTGCCAAAGGCAGAGCCAAGAAACCTTTTCTGGAGACAGGTATCTGTGGTGAGCATGGCGGGGATCGTGAGTCTATTCTCTTTTGTCACCGCAGCGGATTGGACTATGTCAGTTGCTCACCATACCGGGTGCCATTCGCTCGCATTGCTGCTGCCCAAGCAACCTTGCTTGTCAGAGCGGAGCAGCCTGTGGGAGCGTTGTCCGCATTGTAGTTGATGCATTTTAATAGTATATTGAAAGCGGCCTTCGTCCTGAATTTAATTGGACTGAGGCCGTTTAATTTTTCCTATAACTTCTCGTTTTTGTAAAAGCCGATGTAGCCCTGAATGTCTGCTTGAAGTTACTCAACGTTACGTAGGAACCCAAAACGCGCGGAACAGTTGTAGACAAACTTGAAGTCCAAGCTTTGTACTGTGTACCCGCAGTGTCCATGCGAAGCTGCGGAGAAGAGTAAGTGGCTTGACTGAATGTGTTAAAGCCACTGTCTTCCACACCATGTACCAGCTTTACTGTATTGTAAGTGCTCAATCGCTTCAATGCGTCAGCCGTTGCGGTAACTTCGGTAGCCCAGTCGATAGGCTTGCTATTAATATACAATGTTGCTTTTTTGGTGCCGTGGTTGTAAACGAGTTTCATATCAACTGTTTGTCCTGGACTCAGAAAAGATACAGGTTTGGAACGTACGTCTTCTTTATCTGCGTTAACGACACCGTTGATGAATACTTTGAAGCCTACACCAGCTTTGTAGGAAATACCAGCTTCAATTGCGGATTTACCAATTCCCATGTACCAGTCAACATATCCATCGTTAACATGAATACTGGAAGGGATAGTAAGCTTTGCTGTCAATCCTGTGTAATTGGCTGAGGTAGTCTCTGCAACGATTCCTGCGTGTCTGTTCATATTAATATCTACTCTTTATATTGTTTTTTGAGAAGTTTTTTTACTGTTTTCTCTTCTCATATATATAGGAGTTTTTTTAATATGTTTTACAACCGCACTTCTAAACTTTGTTGACTCTAACTCGAGATAAGTGGTTGATTTCCCAAATAAAAGTTTTCTAGAGATTTAGACACCATAGTCAGTTTAAGAGTGTTACAGATTTAAATTGTTGTTTTAACTATTCACATGTGAACTTCAAGAGCAAAACGATTCCCTACAAGCAAAAGGCAGTTGCCTTTGTCTATTTATACTTACAAAACATCATCCAATTATGCAGTGCCCCATATATGAAATATGATTATGAAGATAGATTGGAAATAACTATCTCAAATTTATTAAATTTTCTAATACATGTAATTTTTTTGGTATAATATACGTCTGAATATACACAATACTATTAAGGAGACTAAAATTATGAATACATTTACCAAAGCGGCTCTAGCATCTGCAATATCTTTTAGCATGCTTGCCAGCGGTGTTTCTGGGGTTTCTGCGGCAGCTTCCAAGTCAATTATTGTGCAAGTGAATAACAAGCCTGTGTCAGGGGATGTAGAGCCATATATTGAAAATGGTTCCACATTGGTGGCATTGAATATGTTAAGATCGCTCCCTAGTGTAACGATCAACTGGAACAACACTTCTAAAACAGTAACTGTAGATAATAACGGAATAAAATCAACACTGGCAGCTGGTAAAAAGGAGGCGATGGTAGGTGGTAAAAAAGTAACGCTGTCTACCTCTTCTGTAATGAAAAATGGTCGTGTTATGGTACCGTTGCGTTTCATTGCAGATGCATCTGGATCTGAAGTGTACTGGAATGCTCCAGATCGTACGGTTTATGTAGCTAAACCGACAGAAAATATGCTGAAAGAAATCCAATCCAGCGATATTTCTGTAGCTCGTCATGGTGCATATGATCTTCCACGTATTGCGAAAGTTGTTGTACTGCAAGGTGAAGAAGGGGATAGTATGGATTACATTCGCTACTTCCCAAAAAACCAATCCAGCGAATTTTTCGAACAACATATGGACATTGTGAATTACTATCGTATCATTGATACACATGTAGAACTGCTCTGGTCTGCAAGAATGAATCTGCAACAGGAAGCTAAAAATGCAAGTCTGCCGTTCATCACCAACAAAATTATTGAACAAAACGGCAAAATGCCAACGATCCCAAAAGGCGTTGTTTATTATAACTATAGCGTTCCGGGCGGCACCACGTACGGGACTATTGATAAAGCCGGTAAAAAAACTCGTCTGGGTGAAGCGACTGAAGATCAAGCTAAGCAAATGTTTTTCTCTATTCCAGAAGAAGAACAACTATAAAAGAAAATTGTCAGAAAAAACTCACAATATGAGTTCTCAATGAGTTCTCAGATTGCCGAGAAACCCACTTTCTTCGAGATGTGGGGTTTCTCTTAGCCTCAATCTAACTTCAGCCACGTAAGAGGGGCTTCCTCTGATGGATCGTAGTGCGGCTTGACCAAGAGGATTAGTTGGTTCGTTCACATCCTTTTCTTACTGTCTCCCAAAATTTCATGTCGCCGCCTTTCAATAGTTTGGAGAGTGGGTACATGGGGACGGATAAGGTATGAAGCTTACTGGTATTAACCCTGTAATTGGCCGTTCGGCTTGGCAAAGAAAAATACTGTGAATAGTCCTATTGCGGGACGTCCCTTTATTTTGCATGTGGATTCAAAACCATAAGCAACGGCTTTTAATTAGTGAATTACGAATTAGTTGGAGGTAGTTAGGTATGAAAAAAATCTTTCTTTCATCTATGCTTACTTTAGGTATGCTCTTAACATTTGCTATTCCGCTTTCTGCGGCACCGTCGATTCAATTAGTTATCAATAGCGAGGTGGTACATTCAGATGCTCCACCCGTTTCTGTCGCAGGGAGAACTATGGTTTCTTTAGCTTCTTTGAAGCCGCTTAAGCTTAATTTAGTCTGGAATGCTGGCCAGAAGACGGTGACTGTCAATGCTCCTGGGGTGAAAGAAAAGCTTGTACTGATGATCGGTCAAAAAGAAGCTTCTTATGGAGAAAAAACGCTTACTTTGGATGTGCCTGCTCAATTGAACAAGAATCGCGTTGTTGTGCCTTTGCGCTTTATCAGCGAAGCCTTTAAAGCAGAGGTGGAGTGGAAAGCGGACAAAAATACTGTCATTATCCGGAGTGCTGATCAAGTAGAAACATATAAGAAGCTGTATCAAGGTACGGATTTGGTGGCGGCACGTAAAATCGCTGTAGACCTTCCTTCGAATGATGAAAATACGCTTCATAATACCGAGGAGGGTGTTTATTATCAGTATATCTTTCCTGAAGGAGAAGCATTGAGATATTATTATGTTGTTGGGAATTTATATACTTACTATGAAATTAAGGATGATGTTAAACATCTAGTTTGGGAAGGTGTAGAAGAAGATTCGAGGAAGAAAATGAAAGAAAAAGGAAAGCGTCCACCGGAAGACAAAACACAATATTATTTTTTACAAGAACGTGTGGATCATAGTGTCACATATGGTAAAGTGGGGACCAAGAAGCCAGTAACGCAAGCTTTGCCTAAAAATACTACGGGATTAGCGGATATTATTGTACCTATTTCCGGAGAAGTAAGGAAAGATTAAATGAAATAGATTATTCACTTCAATTTGGACGTCCTGAGCAATAAGGACGTCTTTTATTTATGTTTTCCTTTTAAGTTTTCTGATCCGTAAGCTTCAGGAGTCGAAAGGCTGAAGAACAAACAGGACAAGAGCGGGGAAACAGGCTCATGCTACTGGCTCTAAGGCGGCAAGAGCGGCCACCTAAGAGCCAGTACGCACCGCTGGGCCGCTACTCACGCCGATAACTAGAGCGCCTACGCCGGGAGAAAGCGCCCGGCCAAGGCGCTCTACGTTCCTGTCGTTCCTTTCACGCAGCCCACGGAGCGAAGGACTTTGAGATCAGGGAGGGCAAAAAAACGGCACGAGGGCTGTTTTTCGCTGCTTCCGCATATGCTAGATTATGTATTCAAATTACATAAAAAGGATTATATATGGTAAAATATATAAATGGGTCCAATACAATTCTATTTTAGACAGAAAGGAAAGAGGTGACTGATTTTAAAGTAGATTACTTGATTATGTGTTCGATGATTAGTGCTTCACCTTTATTAGATTACGTATCCAGGGGAACGTAGGGATAACGGCACGCTGTATATTAAGGAGGAAATTATGAAATTCGTGAAGATTATGACTGTAGGTGCGATAGTAGTGTTGGCGATTTCAGGGTGTAGTGGTAAGGCAAGTTCAAATCAACAACTGCCTCAGAACGAAGTGAATAATATTGGGGTAAACAACACAAAGGAAGGTGTAAAAAAAGTAGACGGAAAAGCAACTATAGAAACATCTAAAGCAACTGACAAAAAGGTGAATTCCGTAGATTATTCACAGTATTATAATAACCAAGACAAATCTAAGGTTGTAGTTTTGGGAAAACAGATTGTATGGAAAAATAAAGACGTTACTTTTACCGCAAAATTAACCAAGGCTAAGGGGAAAGAAACCGCCGAAGCCAATGAAGTTGTGGATTCCATGAAAATAAAAAGTAAGCGCGGAGAGCAACTCGTTAAGCTCAACCCACGACCTTTGAGAGTTAACTCACTTTCTTTATCCAAAAGCAACCAGGTAGCTCTTGATGTAAGCGATCATGAGGGGAGTAGACTTGTTCTAATTAATTTATCCGATGGGACTCAAACTATTGTAAATATGTTTGAGATGAATAGTGACGGAGCGGGGAGTGAAAAGATTGATGCATATAACTGGTCACCAGATGGGAAAAAGATTGCGTTTGGAATCGGTGATCTAGGTTCAAGTTATATCGGAGTATACGATGTTGAGCATAAGAGCTATACGCATGTGTCCGATAAGGATTTTACACTGATCTCCTCTATAGTTTGGCATAAAGATGGGAAAAGCTTTGACTTTGTGAGTAAAGGTGACGATTCTCCACAAGCAGTACTCTATACTTACTCAGAAACAAAAAAATCTATTTTAAAGAAGGGTTCTTTATCTAAGAAGATGAACAGAAGCTATCTCAATTAACACCGAAATTTTGATTGGGCATACAAGGGAGGGCCTCCCAGGCTTCCTTCTTCGTTTTGCATTATATTTTAGACACATATCCTGTCAAGGAGAAAAAAATTTATCTATAAATGATATTGGGGATATCGCGTCTCTGCTTTCTACATATGATGATAGGGAACAATTTGTAAGCGTTTCAATTCAGGGTGACATATAACTATGTGAGGCTACAGGAGGCGATAGAGATGGACAATTACATGAGCTGGATAAAAATTGGTTTTTTTCTCAGCGTTCTGTTTTTACTTGCAGCAGCATGCAGTAGCTCTCCCAAGCTGGAGAACACGGAAGGTAAAAAAGTGCGGCTGACCATGCAGGTCTGGGGGAATCCGGCGGAGCTGAAGGTGTACCAGCGGGCACTGGACGCATTTGAAAAGGAGAATCCGAATATTGAGGTGAAGCTGGTACCTGTACCGGGAGACCAATATGAGCAAAAGCTGCTGACACAGCTTCAAGGAAGTCGCGGACCGGATGTGTTTTATTCGTATGAACCAACGATTGCACGTTTGATTGGGGCGAAGCAGGTACAGCCTTTGGGTGGATTTTTAAAAAGTGATGCCAGTGATGTGAAAGCCGAGGATTTTCCGGAAGGATTATGGGGCCCGGCGAAGCGTGATGGGGAAATCTACGGGGTCACTCCTGACTCGAATCCGATGGTGATGTATTACAACAAAAAAGTCTTTAAAGAAGCAGGTGTGAAAACACCGCAGGAATATTATGACGAAGGCAAATGGAACTGGAATGCGTTTGAGGAAGTCACATCAAAGCTGAAGGCTGCCGGAAAGCAAGGCTATATTGCGGAAAACTGGTGGGCTCACTGGTATTCATGGGTGTGGTCGAATGGCGGCCGGATTTTTGATGAACAAGGCAAGTACGTACTAGATCACAATGAAAAGGGGCAGGAAGCCTTCCGCTTCATGTACGATATGGTTCACAAGGGAAATGCGGTATACCTCGGTTCGCTTCCCAAGGGGCAAGGGGCAGATGCGATGTTCATGTCCAATCAGGTCGGTATGCTGGCGGCGGGAAGATGGCTGGAGCCCTTGTTCAGTCAAAATAAAAGCCTCGACTTTGATTATATTTACTGGCCTTCCAACACAGGCAAAAATGAGCCTGTCGCCATACCGGTTGCCTATGTAGCTGTAAACAAAAATAGTCCGCATGTGCAAGAGGCCATGAAGCTGGCAGCATTCTACGTCTCTGTGAAGGGACAGGAGGCTCGACTCGTTGAAGGCGGGAATGCCATGGGGACGCTTGCCGCCGCAGATGAGAGCATTATGAAAAAGGCGACGATTGAGCATTCCAACTATTTGACCGAAGGAAGCAACAAAGGGCATGCGCATGGCTCTGCTCTGGCCTATGATGACCAGGTACCGGGATTAAACTCGGATATCACGGAGACCATCGACTTGATGTTCCTGGGCAAGCAGGATGCTGCGGCAACGATCGAGAAGCTGAATCAGATCATAACCAAGGCGGTCAAGTAGGCACAGAATACAAGCCGTGACCGGGGAGGAAGGTGACCAGATGCAGAAAAGCATCAAGCGCTGTGGGGCTGCCTTTTCATTGGCCCCCAGTTTCTGGGTCTGATATGTTTTTCACTGCTGCCCTTGCTGTATGCGTTTTACTTAAGCTTTGTGAATTGGGATGGCTTTGGCGTGCCTGTATTTGCCGGTTTGGATAATTTCAGAGGCCAATTAGCTGATCCTGATTTCTGGAAGGCACTGATTAATACAGTGTACTATATGGTGCTGGTTATCCCGGCGGGGATAGCGCTGGCCCTGCTCGTAGCCATTGTGCTCAATAAAGTGAAGGGCAAAGAGATCTACCGTTTGTTCTTTTTTATGCCTGTGGTAACCAGCTCCGTATCGGTCGGGGTCATCTGGATGTGGATACTGAACGGCGAGTTTGGTATTTTCAATCATCTGCTGCGAGCCATTGGCATTATAGGCCCCATGTGGCTTACCGATACGCATTGGGTGATCCCGTCGATTGCTCTACTTAGCATTTGGTTGGGGCTGGGGTATAATATGGTCATTTTTCTGGCAGGACTCCAGGGCATCTCCAAAAGCTATTACGAGGCAGCAGAGATTGACGGAGCCAGCAAGCTTCAGCAGTTAAGGTACATTACACTGCCGTTATTGTCACCGACCACCTTTTTTGTCACCATCATGATGGTGATTAGCTCCTTTCAGGTGTTCGATCAGGCGTTCGTCATCATTCTTGTATTTACCCTGCTGCAATTTAAGATGCAGAAGAGGTGGGTGCACTATGGAGATTAGTTACAGAGGCAGGGTGATCCTGCGCCATATGTTGCTCGCTGTCGGCTCTCTGATCATGTTTTTTCCATTCCTGTGGACCGTCCTCAGTTCCTTAAAGGATATTTCTCAAATTTTTGTCGTCCCGCCCCAATGGATTCCCGATCCGTTTGTCTGGAGCAATTATCCGGCTTCGCTGGAGGCTATGCCCTTCGTGCAGGCGTACATGAACAGCTTTTATATTACGGTCATTATCGTGACAGCAACGCTGATTAGTGCATCTATGGCGGCATATGCTTTTGCCAAAATCCGTTTTCCGGGTTCCAATATACTGTTTATCTTGTTCCTCGCTACGATGATGGTGCCGAAGCAGGTGACGATGATTCCGCTGTACTTGGTGATGGATCGAATTGGATGGCTGGATACGCATTGGTCGCTGATCGTACCTGGAGCCCTGTTTAATGCATTTGCGGTGTTTCTGCTGCGCCAGTTCGTGATGGGGATTCCACGCGATCTAGAGGAAGCAGCGGTCATGGACGGGGCGGGGTATATCCGTATTTATTGGAGCGTCATTCTGCTACTGATTCGTCCGGCATTGGCGGCGATCGGAATTTTCACCTTTTTGGGGGCCTGGAACAGCTTCCTCGATCCGCTCATTTATCTCAATACACCGGAGAAATTTACAGTTCCGCTTTTGCTTAACAATTTCAAAGGGCTGTATACGGCAGACTGGTCACTGATGATGGCGGGGACTACCATTTCCGTCGTTCTGGTGCTGATCGTCTATATCATCGCCCAAAAGCAAATTATTGAAGGCATTACCTTAACTGGAATCAAGGGGGAGGGGCGTTTCCCTGCTCCTTTTTGTGTTTTTTTCGATACTGTAACGGGGGATGTCCGGTGAATTGCTTGAATATACGACCAAAGTGAGCGATGCTGTCAAAACCCGTTTTTTCAGCAATGGAAGTCACTTTCCAGTTTGTTTCTCTCAAATACGCACGAGCCTGCTGGACCCGCACATCCTGAAGATATTCTACTAAGGTAAAACCTGTTGTCTGCTTGAAAATACGGCACAAATACGTGCTGCTAATATAAAAATGCCCTGCCAGCTGATCCAGCGACAGTCTCTCGGCATAGTGGGCATGCAGGTATTCAATGATCGAATATACGCGCTGCTGCTTCTCACTGCATTCCGGTGCAATGGTATCGACAGTGGCCGATTGTATGCGCCGGATGCGGACAAGGAGCTGGATTAGCAAGCTCTGGAGATATAGTTGGCGGTAGGCATGTTCTTGGTGATATTCATCCAGCATCTGCCGGAACAGATGCTCCAGCTCGCGCTGTTTTTCCGCAGACGGGCGAAGCAAAAAGCTTTTTTCAGGCAAAAGCAGGTGGCTCTGATCGCCGGATGGAGTGACAGACGTGGACGAGGCTACAAACGCTTCATCAAAATTGATCAAAATCCGTTCATGGATGCCGTTCCCCTTGTTACTCGTACGGTGAAAATCATGTTTGCTGATCCAGATCAGATCGCCCTTCTGTAGCGCGTATACCCGCTGATTAATGTAGTAGTATCGCTCTCCTGCCAGCAGATAGTAGATTTCATGCGCTTGGTGGACATGGTCGGCAGACATGCTAAACGGCATCGTCCGTAGCGCTTGCTCGATGGCAAAACGGGGTGTGGCAATCATATCGACAGTCTCCTTTAATAAAAGAATGCACGAGGATAATATATGTATACTTTATGAGAAAATTAACAATAAACGCAGAGATTTTGCTCTTTCTATTACTATAAAATAAAAGCAATTCATGTAAAGGGTGTGAACCAATTGGCTAAAATCAAATATGCACTTGTAGGCACCGGAGGTCGGGCCGAATTTTTCTACGGTGAGATTGTTACCGTTTTCAAAGATACCTCGGAGCTGATCGCGTTCTGTGACGTCAATCAGACGAGAATGGATTATGCCAATCGGCTGTTGCAGGAGAAGTACGACCATGAGCCGATTCCGACCTATAAAGCCCATGAATTTGACCGGATGATCGCGGAAACAAAGCCGGATATCGTGATCGTCACGACCATTGACCGGGTACATCATCGGTATATTATCCGGGCGATGGAGCTGGGCTGCGATGTCATTTCCGAGAAGCCGATGACGGTGGACGAGGACAAATGCCAGGATATTCTGGACGCTATAGACCGCACGGGACGGAAGCTGCGCGTCACTTTTAACTACCGTTATGCGCCGCATAATACGAAAATCCGCGAGATTATTATGGACGGGACACTCGGTGATATCTTGTCGGTCAATTTTGAATGGCTGCTGAACACACAGCATGGTGCGGATTATTTCCGCCGGTGGCACCGGCGCAATAGCGGCGATCTGTTGGTGCATAAATCGACGCATCATTTTGACCTGATGAACTTCTGGCTCGGCTCCAAGCCAGAGACGGTATATGCGATGGGCGACCTGAAATTTTACGGCCGGGAAAATGCCGAGCAGCGTGGCGTGACGGAGTTCTACCAACGAGCTTACGGCAGCAAGGTGGCGGAAAATGACCCTTTTGCGTTGCATCTGGACCGCAACGAGCATCTGAAAAGCATGTATCTGGATGCCGAGCATGAGGATGGTTATGTGCGGGATCAAAGCGTATTTGGCGACAATATCAGCATCGAGGATACGCTCAGTGTCATGGTGAAGTACAAGAACAAGGCGGTGATGAACTACTCGCTGAATGCTTACATGCCTTGGGAGGGCTTTATCATCGTATTTAACGGCACCAAGGGACGGATGGAGGTTCGGGTATCCGAGCAATCCTACGTTAATTCTGGCGGCAGCAAGGCAGACGAGGGGGCGTTAAAAGAGAAGACCATCACGATTTATCCTCACTTTGCAGCACCTTATGAGGTCGAAGTAGAGGAAGGCGTAGGGGGGCATGGCGGAGGAGATCCGGTCATGCTGCGCGATATTTTTGATAAGCCGGCAGAAGATCGTTTTCAACGTGCAGCTTCACATATTGACGGCGCATGGTCCATTTTAACAGGTATTGCCGCCAATCGCTCTATTCGTACAGGGCAGCCGGTGAAGGTGGAAGAGTTGGTGCGCTTGTAGCGGAGCGCAACTATAATGATCAAGGAGACCCCTCTGTATTTGCAGATCAACAGAGGGGTCTTCTTTTTTATTGATGATCCGTAGTCAGTTTACGGGCACCCAGTTGTTGCACAGGGCGATGGTTATCGGGAAAGAGGGCAGCGAATTGACTGATTTGGTCTGCCGACATTTCAATAGGCTGCTCCAGCACAGTCCAGTTCACATGCTCTGTGCATGGCGGGGTGGTCAGTGATCCGTTGTAGCGGACCGAGTGCAGATCCTTCGGCAGAAGAGTAGCGAGATTCAGTTCTCCCTCCAGAGCTTCTTCTTGGGAAACATCTTTTGGCAGCTTGGACCAAATACGGCTGAAAGCTTTATTTTCCTTGCCGCCTTGAATGAGTACGCCTAAGACGGCGGTGCTGCCGTTGTCGCTCTGATGAACAAAATGAAGCTCCATATCGGCATTTTTACCATCTATTTGGTGTTCGCTGGGATGATGAAAGTGAAACTGCTTTAAAGTGAACTTGGTACCGTCCAGTACTATATAATTGCTGGGGCTGGCTGCATTGATTTGAACGGTATGCCCATTATTCAGAATGGATACCTTCGTATTGGCATAGTGAACCTGTATCGGCTGCTGCGTTTGCGAAGCTTCCATACGAGTGTGTTCTATGTTGACAGGGGATTGCTCGTGGCCGTTACCACAAGCGGCAAAATCCTTTTCCAGCTCTCCCCAATGTTCGGGTCCCTCATCTCCCTCATAGGACCAGTGCGGAGTTTTCTGAACAACCGCATGTACATTGTTAGCTGCCGGAGCTGAGGTGCTGGTGGAACTAGAAGTCGCGGGCTGAGGATTGCATCCTGTTACCCACACGACTAAGAAAATCGCGAGCGTGCTGGATAAGCACCCTTTCCAGTTTTTTTTCATGTTCTTTGTCCTTCTTCCAGATAGATTATGTGAAACTTTTTACATTGTAAATTATTGTACAAAGCTCCTACAAGGGTACAAGGGCTTAGGAAGGAGATTTTTTCGATTAAATACCTTTGAGTGAAATATGTGTTTGTTATCTTTGGGCAAAAATTACTATAATAATGAAGTGTATATTACAAAAAATACTTCCATATACCAAAGGAGAGATCACATGAAAGCAGCAGTTGTTACAAAAGACAAGAGAGTAAGTATTGAAGAGAAACCTTTGCGCCCCCTAAAGCATGGAGAAGCATTAGTCCAAGTGGAATATTGCGGGGTTTGCCACACAGATTTACATGTAAAAAATGCAGATTTCGGTGATGTCACAGGCAGAGTTTTGGGGCATGAAGGCATTGGAAAAGTTATTGAATTAGGTGAAGGAGTAACCAGTCTCAAAATGGGTGATCGCGTTAGTATTGCCTGGATGTTCGAAAGCTGCGGTCACTGCGAATATTGCCTGACCGGGCGGGAAACGCTGTGCCGTGAAGTTAAAAATGCCGGATACACGGTAGACGGTGCAATGGCAGAACAATGTATTGTCACAGCTGACTACGCGGTCAAAGTACCTGATAATCTTGACCCTGCCGCTGCAAGCAGTGTAACTTGCGCAGGCGTTACAACCTATAAAGCAGTAAAAGTAAGTGATATCAGACCAGGGCAATGGATCGGTATCTTCGGCATTGGCGGCTTGGGTAACCTGGCTGTACAATACGCAAAAAATGTATTCAATGCTAAAGTTGTAGCCTTTGACATCAGTGATGAAAAACTTGAGCTGGCCAAAAAAATCGGTGCCGACTATGTCGTTAACAGTCTGAAAGAAGATCCGGTCGCCCGGGCCAAGGAGTTAACGGACGGCGCTGGTCTGGATGCAACTGTGGTTACTGCTGTTGCCAAAACACCTTTCAACCAGGCAATCGACGTTGTGAAGGCTGGCGCGCGCGTGGTAGCTGTAGGCCTTCCAACCGATAAGATGGATCTGGACATTCCACGTCTGGTTCTAGACGGCATTCAAGTGATCGGCTCCTTGGTCGGCACTCGTGAAGACCTTAAAGAAGCGTTCCAATTCGCTGCAGAAGGTAAAGTCGTCCCTCTTGTACAAAAACGTCCGATTGAAGATATTAATCATATCTTCGAGGAGATGGAGAATGGCAAAATCCAAGGGCGCATGGTCATTGATTTCACGAAATAAAATGATGTCGATCATAGCTCCGTAAATACAGATTGGAATGGAGCGTTCCAAGCGCGTAAGCACCTGCCGATGTATTGCAGGTGCTTTTTTCTATGAACCGCTCCTCTTTACTTTACAGCTTGTTCAAAATGTTATCCTCCAGCACAGCGGATTTATCCCCGTATTCTTTAATAATATGCTTTTCTCCCCAGGCACACAGAGCATCCAGAATGCTTGTCAGACTACATCCATATTCGCTCAGCTCGTACTCCACTCTAGGAGGGACCTGATTGTAGCTGATTCGATTGACAATGCCGTCCTGTTCCAGTTCCCGAAGCTGCTGAGTCAGCATTTTTTGTGTGATGGAAGGCATCAGCCGCTTCAATTCACTTGTCCGCATCTTTCCATGTGTCAAATGACAGAGAATCACACACTTCCATTTTCCCCCGATTACTTCTAACGTTGCCTCAACTGAGATATTGTATTTTTTCTGTCCCATTGCTGATCCCTCCGTGTACTTCACCTCGTGTTATACATAGGGTACTTTTTGGTACCTATATTACTAAAAAGTACGTACTGTTCATAATTGCTTGAGTAATTCATAATAACATCTGCTGGTCGAAGATTTCTATAGATAGGGGTGAAAAACATGTCGTCAGATCAAAAACGAAGTATTTGGCCGCTGCTGGCTTTAGCCATAAGCGCCTTTGCGATAGGAACGACCGAGTTCATCAGCGTGGGACTGCTTCCCCTGATCGCTGAGGACTTGCATATACCCGTAACCATGTCTGCGCTCACTGTAACGTTGTACGCATTGGGGGTGACGATTGGCGCGCCTGTGCTGACCTCGCTAACATCAAATGTTCCCCGGAAAACGCTGCTGCTGTGGATCATGATTGTATTTGTAATAGGCAACAGCCTTGCTGCCGTCTCCAGTGGAATTATCTTGCTACTGATTGCACGCGTCATCTCGGCATTTTCTCACGGGGTGTTCATGTCCATCGGCTCCACCATCGCAGCCGACCTTGTGCCGGATGATCGACGCGCCAGTGCTATTTCTATCATGTTTTCCGGGCTGACCGTAGCCACGGTCACGGGTGTCCCTTTGGGTACCTATGTTGGGCAGCAATGGGGCTGGAGGGCGGCCTTCATGGCGATTGTAGTCGTGGGCATAGTGGCACTTGTCGCCAATCTGATTCTGCTGCCGTCTACTCTGCGCAAAGGGAACAAGACTCCTTTCCGTGAGCAGGTCAAACTGGTTACCAACGGTCGCCTGCTGCTCGCATTTATCATTACAGCCTTGGGGTATGGAGGCACGTTTGTCGTGTTTACTTATTTATCTCCATTACTTCACGACATAACCGGCTTTAAGCCCAATACCGTAACATTTATTCTTTTGCTGTATGGAATTGCGATTGCCATCGGGAATGTTATGGGTGGAAAAGCTGCAAACCGCAAGCCGCTTTCAGCTTTATTTTACATGTTCATGATTCAGGCTGTTGTCCTGTTCCTTCTGCTGTTTACTGTACCTTTTAAAGCAGCAGGACTGATTACAATCTTTTTTATGGGTTTACTAGCATTTATGAACGTGCCTGGTCTACAGGTATATGTAGTCATGTTGGCCGAACGTTTTGCGCCCAAGGCTGTAGATGTTGCCTCCGCCGTCAATATTGCTGCCTTTAACGCAGGGATTGCGATGGGAGCATATGTAGGCGGACTTGTGACTGACTCGCTGGGTCTCATTCATACGACCTGGATCGGCGCCATTATGGTTTTCATGGCCGTTCTGCTCACAGGCTGGAGTCGGATGCTTGAAAAAAGGGATACAACCGCCTTGACAGGCTAAAACTTTTTAAAAATAGAGAGGAAGATATAGAATGACTCAAAACTTGCAAAGCACAACAACCTTGCACAACGGAGTTCATATGCCTTGGTTTGGCATCGGAGTATTTAAAGTAGAGGAAGGCTCGGAGCTGGTCGATGCTATAAAGGCTGCTGTAAAGCATGGCTACCGCAGTATAGATACAGCTGCAATCTATGCGAATGAAAGAAGTGTAGGACAGGCCATTCAGGAAGCCCTTCAGGAGAATAGCCTGTCGAGAGAAGAGTTGTTTGTCACATCCAAAGTGTGGAATGCCGATCTGGGCTATGAGGAGACACGGGCGGCCTATGAGGCAAGCCTGGATAAGCTGGGTTTGGATTATCTGGATCTTTATCTGATTCATTGGCCGGTCCAAGGGAAGTATAAGGAGGCCTGGAGAGCTTTGGAGTCCTTGTATAAGGAAGGACGGATCAAGGCGATCGGAGTCAGCAACTTCCAGATTCATCATTTGGAGGACCTTATGAAGGATGCCGAAATAAAGCCTATGGTCAACCAGGTGGAATTCCACCCACAATTAACACAAGCCGAGCTGCTGCAATTCTGTCAAAAAAACAACATTCAAATGGAAGCCTGGTCCCCGCTCATGCAGGGACAACTGCTTGATCATCCGGTGCTGCAAGACATAGCAGGCAAGTATGGCAAATCGGTGGCACAAGTGATTTTACGCTGGGATGTACAGCAGGGAGTTGTCACCATTCCCAAGTCTACCAAGGCACATCGGATTATTGAAAATGCCGACATCTTTGATTTTGAATTAACAAATGAGGATATGGATCGAATTCAGGCGTTAAATGCCAATCTTCGGGTAGGTCCTGATCCAGATAACTTCGACTTTTAAATTCAGTTTTGATAAGACGCCGTTTCTTTCTTCGTTGAAAGGAGCGGCGTTTTTGTCCATGATGAGCATGGAGCCACAGCATTCCAACCCCGCCATATGCTATGATAGGGTTATGGAAAAAGAGACGGTTTGGAAGCTTATGAGAATGAAAACACTCCGGAGGGCCTCATGAATAAGACAATTGCAGATATAGCCCACATGGCCGGTGTGGCCAAAAGCACGGTATCCCGTTATTTGAATGGCGGGTCTGTCAGTGTGGATACGAAGCGTAAAATTGAACAGGTAGTCAAGGCCACGGGTTATGTGCCCAATACCTTTGCCCAGAGCCTGAAGGCGAAGCGGACCAACATCATCGGAACCGTTGTGCCACGCCTGGATTCCTTTGCGACATCTCATACGCTGATGGGGATTGATGAGGAGCTGCGTTCCCGGCATTATCAGATGCTGATCTCCAATACGAGCCAGGATGTAAAGCGTGAAATAGAAGCGCTTTATGACCTGGGGCGACAAAAGATTTCCGGCATCATTTTGCTGGCTGCTCAAATTACGGACGACCATCTGACCGCGATTCGCGACATTCGTATTCCGGTTTTGCTGGTGGGCCAGCAGCACGAGCAGATTCATAGCCTGATCCATGATGACTACCATGCAGGATATGATATCGGTGCTTATGTTCTTTCGCAGGGACACCGTGAAATTGCCTATGTCGGTGTTACGGAAAAGGATGCTGCAGTTGGCGTACAGCGCAAAGAAGGTTTTAAGCAGGCTGTTCGGGATGCATTGCCTGAGGGGTCTCATACGGACGATGCGTTGCAGGCTGCCGGGTATGATATCAGATACTATGAAACCGGATTTAAAATGTCCGATGCACGGATTGCTGCTTCTGCTATTTTAGATCAGTTCAAGCCTTCGTTAATGGTGTGTGCGACGGATAATATTGCGCTTGGCGTGATCAATGCGGCTTACTCCAGAGGGATTGCCATCCCGTCGGATTTATCGGTGACCGGCTTTGGGGGGTACGATATTACGGCGGTCATCCATCCTGCGCTGACAACCGTTCAATATCCGTATATGGAGGCTGGACGTGTAGCGGCACAAAATATTATGCGGCTGGTAGAGCATAAACCGGTAGAGCTAGTGACGGTCATGAATTATTCTCTTATTGAAAGAGAAAGCGTTGACAAACGCTGAATAAGTGGATTATAATTTCTACGAAACCGGTTCCATGATACTCGGGTACAAATGGAATCGGTTGCAAATCCATGGATAAGTTATTTTTTTAATTGAAATGGAACCGGTTTCCTATATATATTTTTCATCATACTGGAACCGGTTCCTGTTACGCAAGTTTCTAATAAGAATGAGGTACATCTATGAAAATGACAAACGAACAGAAGTATCGGCTTATTGAACAGGCAGAACCAGGTGAGATAGCCAGCCTGGAGGAGAAAGTCAAGCAGTGCCATTGGAGGCAAACATTTCACATTCAGCCACCGACAGGCCTGCTTAATGACCCCAATGGCTTTTCCTATTACAAGGGTGAATACCATTTGTTCTATCAGTGGTTCCCTTTGGGAACCGATCATGGAATGAAATACTGGTATCACTTGAAGTCCAAAGATCTGGTAGCATGGGACAGTGCGGGAGTCGGTATTACACCAGGGGATACCTTTGATTCACACGGGGCTTACTCAGGCAGCGCGCTGGAGCATGATGGCAAGTTGTATATGATGTATACGGGAAATACACGGGATGAAAACTGGATCAGACATCCTTATCAATGCATGGCTGTTATGGATGAGAACGGTCTCATTACTAAATGGGAGCAGCCTGTCATTTCAAGTGTACCAGAAGGGTACACAGACCATTATCGTGATCCTAAGCTATGGAAGGATGGCGATAGCTTTTACTGTGTAATTGGTGCCCAGAGAACGAATTCAACAGGCTGCATCGTCCTTTATAGATCAACAGATCTTCACTCGTGGCAGTTTGAGGGAGAGCTCCGCACAGGGCTGGAGTCGTTTGGCTACATGTGGGAATGCCCGGATTATTTTGAACTGGATGGCTCGGGTGTACTGGTCTTTTCTCCTCAAGGCCTGGAGCCTTCCGGGGATGAGTACCACAATATTTATCAATCGGGGTACGTCATCGGCAAGCCGTTGAATATCGAGACAAGGGCATTGGAGCATGGGACGTTCCACGAGCTTGATAGAGGCTTTGACTTCTATGCGCCGCAAACGATGGTTGATCCGCAGGGACGGCGTATTATGGTGGCATGGATGGGAATGCCGGATATTGACTATCCGACAGACCCGAACGGATGGGCTCATTGCCTGACACTGCCGAGGGAGCTTATCCTTCATGAGGGTAAACTGTTGCAGAAGCCGATCCCCGAGCTGACTTCACTGCGTAGAAAGCGTGAGGATCGGGTAGCAGATACATTATCGTCAGAGAAAAAGACCTATGAGGGCTTCACGGGCACGTCCTACGAGCTGATTTGTGAGGTTGACCTTTTGAGCGCCAAGACGTTTGGTATTGAATTCCGTGCGAGTGCGACTGAGAGAACGGTAATTAAATATGATGCCGTCAGCCGTAAGCTTGTACTGGACCGTTCGCAATCGGGTGAGCCTGTTGCGGCTTCGTATGGTGAGGTACGGCAGTGTGCATGGGATAAAGACCATATCAAGCTTCATTTGTTTGTAGATACGTCTTCAGTTGAGATTTTCGTCAATGATGGGGAAGAAGTGTTCACCAGTCGTATTTTTCCGCACCCAGAGAGTGACGAAATACACTTTTTTGCCGACAAGGGAGAGGCATTCTTCCAAGCGGTGAAATGGGATATTACAGAGTAGGCTAGTCATCAAGTGGATCGTTAATCAGCAATAACATAACGGAATAAACGAGAGGATGAACATCATGGCGGAAAACCGGGAAATTGCCAAAGAAGTGATTCAAGCGATTGGTGGGGAGGAAAATATTGCGTCCTTTGCTCACTGTGCGACACGTCTGCGGATTATGGTGCATGACAAGGATAAGATTGATCAGAAGAAGGTTGAGGAGATCGACAAGGTCAAGGGTGCTTACTTTAATTCAGGTCAATATCAGATTATTTTTGGTACGGGTACGGTCAATCGGATTTTTGAAGAGGTTGAAAAGCTTGGCATGTCTGGATCTTCCAAAGAAGAGGTGAAAAGTCAGGCGACAAAAGAAGGAAACGTCTTCCAACGCTCCATTCGTACCTTTGGCGACGTGTTTGTACCGATTATTCCTGTGCTGGTCGCTACAGGGCTGTTCATGGGACTGCGTGGCTTGCTCACACAGCCGCAAATTCTCGCTCTGCTGGGCATGACCCCACAGGACATTTCACCCAATTTTCTATTGTATACTCAGGTATTAACGGATACAGCCTTTGCTTTTCTGCCTGCGCTGGTCGCCTGGTCAGCCTTTAGAGTATTCGGCGGCAGCCCGGTGCTGGGGATCATTCTCGGTCTGATGCTGGTGAACCCAGCCCTGCCCAACGCTTATAGTGTTGCCGAAGGCTCAGCTAAAGCCTTGACGATGTTCGGATTCATTCCTGTGGTAGGCTATCAGGGCTCGGTATTGCCGGCCTTCTTCGTGGGCCTGATCGGAGCCAAGCTGGAGCGGGCGCTGCGCAAACGGGTGCCTGAAGCGCTGGATCTGATTCTTACACCGTTTTTAACACTGTTGATCATGATTACACTCGGGCTGTTTGCCATCGGTCCGATTTTCCATTCCTTGGAAGAATGGGTGCTGCACGGAACAACGTTTGTGCTTGATTTGCCTTTCGGTATTGCAGGGATCGTCATCGGCTTCTTGCATCAAATTATCGTCGTTACGGGTGTGCATCATATATTTAATTTTCTGGAAATTCAACTGCTCGAAAAGAATGGCGTGAACGCATTCAATGCGATCATTACCTGCGCGATGGCTGCCCAAGGTGCCGCTTGTCTGGCGGTTGGACTGAAAACGAAGAATGCCAAGCTGAAAGCATTGGCACTTCCATCCTCGCTGTCTGCTTTTCTGGGAATCACTGAGCCGGCTATTTTCGGTGTTAACCTGAGATATATGAAGCCTTTTATTATGGGACTAGTCGGTGGGGCTGTTGGCGGTTTCATCGCCTCTATCTTCCATTTGGCGGCTACAGGTATGGCCATTACGGTTATTCCGGGCACGCTGCTGTATATGAACCATCAGCTTCCGCTTTACATTTTAGCGAACCTGGCTGCTATGGCTGTAGCGTTTGTCCTGACCTGGATGTTCGGCTATAACGATAAAATGCTGGAGGAAGTCAAAACCGCAGGTTCCTCCAGCTAACACCAACTAGGTGCAGAAATAAGAACGCATACGCGTATGAATGAACTGTAACGGTCGCCCTACTTTGGAGCACTCTTCGGTCCTTGTTGTAAAAGGGCCGCTAGAGAAGGCTTCTCAGGTAGGGTGACCGTTTTTTATGATATATTTGCTCTGTTCCAGTGGCTATTGGGCTAGATGATCGAAGAGCGTTCATCCAGAAATTCGGACGGGCAGCAGCCTGTTAGCCGTTTGAAGATTCGATGAAAATAGGAAACATCACTATAACCGACATACTCTGAAATTTCACGAATCGTCAGCCGGGACTCAGTCAGCATGTAGATGGCCGTTTTAATGCGTTGTGTATGTACATGCTCGCTAATGGTTTGGCGTGTAACCTCACGAAGCAGTGTGGCAGCATAGTTGGGTGTTTTGCGGATGACGTCGCCAAGTTCCTCTTTCGTCACTTTTTCCCGATAATGATTTTGGATATACTGCTTCATATACTCCACAAGCCGTTCTTTATCGCTGGAAATGACGCCTTTATCCCATTCCTGATTGATATAAATCATCGCCTCGGTCAACAGGCAGTCAGCCATCAGCGTATAGTAGCTTGGGCGCTCAGTCCATTGGTAATACACCGACTTGACCCGTTCATGCAGCATATCGTAGCATCCGAGCTTGATCGACAGCGGCTTGTTCGTGTTCAGTATGGGAAGTACGTCATCCGTACATGTTTTGCGGCAGTGTATCACATACTTGGTATGAAAAAGCGTAGGAATACTTTTGCCATAGTAAGGCAGATGTCCGGGCAGAATCAGAGCCTCACCCTTGCCGAGAATAATCTTGCAATCGTTCACCCAATATACACATTTTCCAAAGGTGACCAAAATGAACATGTAGTCCACATTATCGTTAGCTGGACCAGCCTTCTCGTACCAGTCCACGCCATGGTCCTGTCGCACGTTCGTGATTGTAATCATGAAGTCACTCTCCATGTCTTAAAGATTCATTGTACTGTACTATAATACAGTCATCATACTATAGTTCATAGTCTTGTCACACCGATATAGATAAAATAAAGTCATAAAAGTTTAAATAGATAGAGCAGCAAAGTGGAGTGGAATAGAACCATACTGGAATTACTACCAAAAAGTAAAGACATTCAGGAGGATGACATTTCTATGCTTAAAACGAAAATTATTTGTACTATGGGACCTGCCTGTGACTCCATTCAGTTATTAAAAGAAATGATTCAGGCCGGTATGACAGTAGCTCGCTTGAACATGGCTCACGGGGAGCTCGAAGATCACGTTAAACGTATTGAAAATGTGCGACAGGCTGCCAAGGAACTGGGAACCTTTATTCCTGTCATGATGGATATCAAGGGACCTGAAATTCGGATCGGCAAGCTGAAAGAAGCATCCTGTCTGCTGAAACCAGGCAGCCAGCTGATTCTGACAACAGAAGAGATTTTGGGGGATGAGCACCGTATTTCGGTGAATTACCCTGATATGCCAAAGGACATCAAACCAGGCGATCGTATTTTGATTGACGACGGTTTGGTTGATCTGACTGTAACTTCTGTTGAGGGTACTGAAATGATTTGTAATATTGTAAGCGGCGGTGTTTTGAAGCCGAGAAAAGGTGTGAATCTGCCAGGGATTCATACGACTCTTCCAGGCGTAACGGAGCGCGATGTGAAGCACATCCAATTTGGGGTGGAGCAGCGTATCGAGCTGATTGCGGCTTCTTTTGTGCGTAAGGGCGACGATATCCGTGAAATCCGTGAGATTTTGAAAGGACATCAAGCTGAGCATGTGCAAATTTATTCCAAGATTGAAAATGCCGAGGGCATGGAAAACCTGGATGATATTATCGAAGCTTCGGATGGTATTATGGTAGCCCGTGGCGATTTGGGTGTAGAAGTGCCGATTCAAGACGTGCCTGTGATGCAAAAAGAAATGATCGACAAGTGTAATCTGGTCGGCAAGCCGGTCATCGTAGCTACACACATGCTGGAATCCATGCAGGTTAACCCGCGTCCGACGAGAGCCGAAGTCAGTGACGTATTTAATGCGGTAATGCAAGGAGCCGATGTAGTGATGCTGTCGGGCGAATCTGCCGCAGGTAAATACCCTGTCGAGTCCGTTCGCACGATGGCTGCGGTAGCTGCCAGAGCGGAATCACAGTTTGATTACCAGGAGCAGTTCGATAAGCGTAGAGCACGCCAAAGCACGAACATCACCGAAGTGATCAGTCAGGGCGCGGTTAGCTCCTCTCTTGAGCTGGATGCCAAGGCGATCATTACCTCGACTGCCAGCGGATTCACGGCGCGAATGGTGTCCAAATATCGTCCGAAGGCTCCGATTATTGCGGTTACCCCGAACAGTACGGTATTTGCCAAAATTTGTCTGTTATCCGGGGTATTCCCGGTCAAAGGGGATAAAGTAGCGACGACGGATGAAATGTTCGAATCCTCGATCCGCAATGCCCTGAACGCAGGGTATATCCAAAAAGGGGATACCATCGTACTGTCAGCGGGCGTTCCTGTTGCAGAGGTTGGTGCGACGAACCTGATCAGAGTACATCAAGTATAGGCTAAATAGATCAAAAAGAGGCGCTGATTCCCCTTGGGTTCAGCGCCTCTTTTTATATCCTGTCGTGTCCCAGACTTCTTACAGCCCGAACACACTTTTAGCAACGACCTGTGTTAATTCTGCCTTATGAGCTTGGTATTGCTCAAGCGTAATGCTCTTATTGGCCAGTCGTTGATCGAGCTGCTCCGTTAGCTGAGCTACCTGCAAGTCAACGACAGCCTGAGCGTCCCGTTGATGGCTCGAGGCAATATCCGCCAAGGTTTGACCGTTATATAGTGCATCATACAGTTGCTCATCCGAGGATAAACCCAGGGTATCCAGCAGTTCGTCATCCTTGGATGCTTCACTATCCTGTACCTGCAGGGCTCTCTCCGGAGCCAATGCAGCAGCATTAGCCCGACTTCCCCATGTAGAGGACTGCCCAATCGACAACGCCAGCAACAGTGTGCAGATGACCATCATTCGTTTTCGATTCATAAGTGTAGATCTCCTTTTGTTCATTAAATTCTGACAGGGTGTGAATGGTATATGGATATCCAACGGGAATCATGTTTATGCCTGTAGACCATCCGGCTTATGTAGTTACCAGATCGGTTAAATACATCATACACGCCCAATCTTAGCGCCAGCTTAATACTCGTTTAAAATAAACTAAATGAGGACGTTATAAACAGGTAACGTCAAAAAAATTCACAGATGACGTATGAAGGGTGCACTTTACTCTTTGGATCCTGTTTTTTCCTTTGACCACATTTTTCGTATTCCATGTATACAGAGCAGTAGCACAGGCAAAAGAAGGCCTACAGATAAGACATAAGGTGTCCATATTTTCGCATCCCAGGATTGCTGGTAAGGTACATTTGGGTATATGATCACTGACATGACGACCAGGATCACCCCGAGAGGGGAAACCAGCGGACGATAGTCTTTCAAATTAAAGATTTGGGTAATGGCTATCATAATGGAGTATAGGTACAGGACCAGCCTGAAAAAGAGGGAAATAAACCACAGGGCGGCCATAACTGCTTCAATACGCTGAAGGAAGTTTCCAATATTGATTTTTTTGGCTAATAAATAGCTCGGGTAAATATTTCTTGCCGTAAATCCAGGGCCAAAAACCAGAATTGCCAATGTAACGAGCAGAACCAGAGTCAATCCGCCAATCAGGCTTCCTATTAGAAAGGCCTTACGTGCTTGATCGGGATGATCTACAAAAGGAAAAATCATTAACAAAACCATATGAGACAGAAATGCAATACTTATGAAGGATAAGACAGCAGGCCAGATGGGCCCCCATCCCATCTCCAGCATGGGTTGAGCGTTCTCCAGCTTAATATTAGATACTACCAAAACGACAAAAGCCGTATAAAGCAGGATGAATAAGGGAAACAACAGCTCGGCCGAACGGGCTAGCGTTTCAAGTCCAAGACGCACCCCCATCAATACAATGAGCGCAAAAAGGATATTGACCGCTTGAACCGGCGTTTCCGGTATCATTTGAGTCGTCAGAAAACTCCCCGAATCATACAACACCGCAGCAGGCCCACTCAGAAAAAATGTAATGACAAACAGAAGAGCAACGGACTTCCCTAACCACTTGCCGAGCAGAGTTTCCATGATTTCAATCAGGGTCATTTGTGGATACAGGATGGTAATCGTATTGTACAGCCATATCAAAAGCAGCCCCGCCCCTACACCGACGAATGACGC